>CAZIDI010000039.1:0-9543 GCA_964537805.1 uncultured Muribaculaceae bacterium
TGTGAGAGGGAAAAGTATCCAATATTTTATTGAAAAGTTTTCTCTACTCGATTTTTTATAAATGCAATTTTGGTTGTACCCGTTGTAATTTTCTTGTCATTCCCTTTTTTTCTTCCTGTGCTATAATTTCTTCCAAATCCAATTTAAAAATTGAATCAGTAAAATTCCACTCCATAATTAATTCATCTACAATATCAAGCATCATTCTTATATTTCCATTTGTTTTAGTAACTAGTAATCTTAGAACATCATAATTTAACCATTCTAAAGGGAAGGGTTTTAAAGAGTTATAATTTGTTTTATTTGATTCATTTAAAGAAAAATTATATTTATTTATTCTTTTTATAATTATATTTTTAATTGTATCTATATCTTTACTATATTCTATAGTATAAGGAAGATATGTATAAAGTACACTATCTTCTTTAAAATAAGTTTTGTACCATTCTTCCGGTAAAGATTCATCCTTTGCTACAATAATGACTTTATCAAAAAGTAAAAAATAAGAACTAATTATTTTTTGTGTTAATGGTTTACTATTATCAATACAATCAAAGTAATCTACACCAAGCCAAAAAGATTCAATTTTCATCTGTTTTTTAAATTTTTCTATTATTTCTTCTACAATTTCATTTTGGCTATACAATTTTGGTAATGATTGATTTTCTGTATAAAAAGATT
Organism: uncultured Muribaculaceae bacterium; assembly: GCA_964537805.1. GTDB lineage: Bacteria > Bacillota_I > Bacilli_A > RF39 > UBA660 > MGBC108787. The sequence continues at coordinate 682 of CAZIDI010000039.1, forward strand.
TATTAATAAAATCAATAGTTTCTTTACTACTCTGTTTTATGAATTTGCTATATTTTTCAAAATCAGTATAATAAGTTAATTCATAATATTTTTCTATATACCAAAGTAAACGTTTGGCAAACTCAATTTCCCAGTAATGTTCAAAAAATTCTTCTGAAAATATATCACTTGCATTGATAGAAATTCCGCTTGATTCAAAATTCATCTTAATAAATGGATTACTTGTATTTGCTTTTCTTTCTTGCATATAAGCTAAAACTGTACTTCTTCCTGTTCCTCCACCTCTTAATATAATTTTAGAAGTTGGAAGACTTTCTATTTCTTTTAAAGTAGTATGCACTGGCTCCCTTATAAATTCTTCACTTTGTATTAATTCACTTGGTCTTATGTATTTCATACAAACAAAACCCTCCTTCAATTATATTTAAAGTATAACATATATAAAAAAAGAAATATAGAAATAATTTTCACTTAGGTGTTTCTTGTGTTATAATACAAGGCGATTGGAAGGATTACTATGGAAGATACGATTGTTGCCATTTCTACTGCTTTAGGTCGTGGGGCTATTTCTATTATAAGAGTAAGTGGACCAAATGCTATAAATTTAGTAAATAACGTATTTAAAGGGAAAGATTTAACAAAAGTAGCAACACATACAATTCACTATGGCTATATTGTAGATGGAAAAGAAGAAATTGATGAGGTTTTAGTAAGTGTTATGCTTGCTCCTAAAACATTTACAATGGAAGATATTGTGGAAATTAACTGTCATGGTGGAATTGCAACAACAAATAGAATATTAGAACTTTTAATAAGTAATGGAGCAAGACTTGCTGAACCAGGAGAATTTACAAAACGCGCATTTTTAAATGGGCGTATCAGTTTGTTAGAAGCGGAATCTGTAAGTGATTTAATTGAATCAAAAAGTGAGAGCCAAAGAAAAATGGCGATAAATGGTGTTAATGGGAGATTAACAAATATTGTAAGAAAAATAAGAGAAAATATTTTAGATATCATTGCTAATATTGAAGTTAATATAGACTATCCAGAATATGATGATGCTATAGAAGTTACTCATAAATACTTAAAAGAACAAGTAATAAATATTCAAAATGATTTAGAACTGTTATTATCCAATTCTCAAGTAGGTCGTATCATAAAATCTGGTATTGATGTTGCTCTAATAGGACGTCCTAATGTAGGAAAAAGTAGTATTTTAAATGCCTTATTAAATGAAGATAAAGCAATAGTAACCGATATTTCCGGAACAACAAGAGACATTATAGAAGCCAAAATGGCATTGAACGGAGTGGAAATCAATTTAATTGATACGGCTGGAATAAGAGAAACTGAAGATGTAGTAGAAAAAATAGGTGTGGATAAAAGTAAAGAAATCCTAGATACTGCAGATTTAGTAATTCTAGTTTTAAATAATAATGAAGAATTAACAAATGATGATAAAGAACTCTTAAAAACAATAGAAAATAAAACTAATATCGTATTTATCAATAAAAGTGATTTAGAAAATAAATTATCCTTAAATGAAAATTTAAACATAGTAAAAGGAAATACAAAAGAATTAAATGGTTTGGAAGAATTAAAACAAAAAATAATGGAAATGTATCATCTAGACCAAATTAATGAAAAAGATTTAACCTATTTATCTAATGTTAGACAAATTAGTTTGGTACGTGAAGCACTTAAAAATATAGAAAATGTTTTAAAAGATATTGAAAGTGATATTCCAGTAGATATGTTAGAAATTTATTTACGTGGGGCATTTGATAAACTTGGGGTATTAATTGGAGAAACTTATGAAGATGAACTCATTGATAAATTATTTAAAAATTTCTGTTTAGGAAAGTAAATTAAAAAAATTTTAATACAAATAATTTAGGAAGTGATAATAAATGAAGTATGATGTAATTGTAGTAGGTGGTGGCCACGCCGGTTGTGAAGCATCACATATTTCGGCTTTTATGGGCAAAGAAACACTTTTAGTTACTATCAATAAAAAAAATATTGCCGATATGCCTTGTAATCCGTCCATTGGAGGAACGGCTAAAGGAGTAATTGTCCGCGATATTGATGCATTAGGTGGATTAATGGGGCGTGTTGCAGATGAATCTCATTTTCAAATCAAAATGTTAAATAGTAAAAAGGGTCCTGCCGTACGTTCTTTACGTTGTCAAGCAGATAAAGTATTGTATCCAAAAAATATGTTAAAACGTTTAGAAGAAACAGAGAATTTAACCATTTTAGAAGCAACAGTAGAAGATATTTTAGTTGAAAATAATAAAATCAAAGGTATTGTTTTAGCAAATAAAGAGGAAATTTTATGTGATGCTTTAATCCTTACAACGGGGACTTATTTAAAAAGCAATATCTTAAGAGGGTCTAAAAGTACAGAAGGTGGACCTCATGGCGAAGCAAGAAGCAATTTTTTGAGCGACAATCTAAAAAGATTAGGCTTTACAATTCAAAGATTAAAAACAGGTACTCCGCCAAGAATTAAAGCAGATTCTATAGACTTCTCTGTTTGCAGTCCGGAGTTAGGAGATAATATTTATTACACATTTTCCCACGATGATAAACCTAAATACAAAATTGAAGAACAACAAAAATGTTTTCTAATTTATACTAATGAAAATACTCACAAAATCATTTTAGATAACTTAGATAAATCAAGTATGTATGGTGGTTATGTAAGTGGAGTTGGTCCCAGATATTGTCCTTCTATTGAAGATAAAATTGTCCGTTTTAAAGATAAGGAAAGGCATCAACTTTTCTTAGAGCCAGAAAGTATGTATTATGATGAATGGTATATTCAAGGATTTTCTACTAGTATGCCAGAAGATGTTCAAGAATTAATGGTACATAGTTTAAAAGGGTTAGAAAAAGCAGTCATTACAAAATATGCCTATGCGATTGAATATGATGCTATTGATCCTCTACAACTAAAACCATCTTTGGAAACAAAAATAATAGAAAACTTATTTACGGCTGGACAAATCAATGGAACAAGTGGCTATGAAGAAGCCGCAGGACAAGGTTTAATTGCAGGAATTAATGCTGTTCAAAAACTAAATGGAAAAGAACCTTTCATTTTAAAAAGAAATGAATCTTACTTAGGTGTTTTAATCGATGATTTGGTAACCAAAGGAACCAAAGAACCTTATCGTATGCTTACTTCACGAGCAGAATATCGCCTAGTACTTCGTCACGATAATGCCGATATTCGTCTTCGTGGTATTGGCCATACACTAGGTACAATTACAGAAGAAATGTACGAAAACTATTTAAATCGTTTAGAATCTATACAAGAATTAAAAGAATTTTTAAAAAATACAAAGTTAGAAGTTACAGAAGAGATAAAACAAATATTTGCAGAAAATGCTTTTTCTCTTCCTATAAATAAGACCTCTTTTTTAGAATTATTAAAACGACCAGAAATTACGTTAGAATTCTTAAATCAATTTGTTTCCATTCCCTTCCCTTTAGATGTTCAAGAAATTGTGAGTATTGCTATAAAATATGAAGGCTATATTAAAAAAACGGAAAAAGAAATAGAGCGTATGTTAAAACTAGAAGAAAAACAAATTCCCAAAGATATAGATTATAATAACGTAAAAAATTTAGCCAGTGAAGCAAGACAAAAACTAGAAGCCGTTCGTCCTCTTTCCATTGGACAAGCCTCCCGTATAAGTGGTGTCAATCCTGCAGATATTTCTATTCTTGCTATTTATTTAAAAAAGGAATATGGTAAAAATGAATAAAGAAGAATTTAAAAAAGCATTAGAAAATAATTTGCATATTTTTCTAACTGAAGAACAATTAAAAGAGTTAGAAATTTATAAAAATTTTTTAATAGAGTATAACGCACATACGAATTTAACAGCCATTAAAGAAGAAAAAGATATTTATTTAAAACATTTCTACGATTCTTTAACGATAAATGAATTTATAAAAGATGATATGAGAATTTTAGATATTGGTACAGGTGCAGGATTTCCAGGAATGGTTCTAGCCATTTTTCATCCAGATTGTAAATTTGTTTTATTAGATTCTAACAACAAAAAAATATCTTTTTTAAATGAGTTAAAAGAAAAATTAAATTTAAAAAATGTGGAAGTGGTACAAAGTCGTGCAGAAGAGTATGTAAAAGAACACAAAGAACAATTTTCTCTTGTAACTTCAAGGGCAGTTGCAGAACTTAGAATTTTAGCAGAACTATCCATACCGGCTTTAAAAATAGGAGGATATTTTATTCCTTTAAAAGCCAATGTAGAAGATGAAATGCCTTCCTTTTTGGAGGCATTAAAAGTATTAAATGGTAAACTTATTGAAAAAAAAGAATTTTCTTTACCAATAGAAAATAGTAAAAGAAACATTTTAATAACAGAGCATTTTGCTCCTACAAGTGAAATTTATCCACGAAGTTATGACAAAATTCTTAAAAAACCATTGAAAAATCCTTACAAATAAGATATATTAATAATAGGCTAAAGGGGCTGATTAGTATGAATATTGATAAGAATATTCTAGAGGTACCAATTGAGGACATTATTCCAAATCGTTTTCAACCAAGATTATCTTTTAATGAAGAAGGAATTAATGAACTAGCAGAATCTATTAAACAACACGGGATTATTCAACCCCTTGTCGTAAGAAAATTGGGAGATAAATATGAAATTATTGCTGGAGAAAGAAGATATAAGGCATCCACAATGGCAGGTCTTACCAAAGTTCCCGTAATTATCTCCGATATAGATGATAATAAAAGTGCAGAGGTGGCTCTAGTGGAAAATATTCAAAGAAGAAATTTAACAGCAATTGAAGAAGCAAAATCTTATAAAAATTTATTAGATAGAGGTTATTTAACGCAAGAACAATTAGCCAATAAAATGGGCGTATCACAAAGTTCTATTGCGAATAAATTGCGCCTTTTAAATTTAGATGAAGAAGTACAAGATGCCCTATTAAATGAAAAAATATCAGAAAGACACGCAAGAGCTTTACTTACATTAGAATCACATGAAGAACAAAGAAAATGGTTAAAGCGTATTATTGAAGAAAGATTAACAGTAAGACAATTAGATATTGAATTAAAAAAATTACAAGATAATGATGGAGATGCGGAGGAAGAAATTCCACTTGTAAATATAAATCCAAATTTAGATGAGATTGTTTCTCACGCCGAAGATATTCACGTAGAACGTGCTCCACACGATGTTGCAAGTATGTTAATACCAGAAGGTGGTATACCATTAGAGGAACAAAAAGTAGAAGAATCAGTGAAATCTCCAAATAAATTTTTTAACTTCTTAGAAGATGAACAAGCGAATATGAGTGTGATTGAACCCGATGAAATATTAAATACTTTTACTACAATACCTATTTTAGAACAAACATCTGAAGATATTGCTAATTTGTCTACTCCACAAGAAGAAACAACTACTCCATCTTTAACAGAAAATGAAGTAGAAAAACCTATGGTAGAAGAAGTAAAACCTATAATGGAAGAAAATAATGATTTAGATACAATTGAATTATTAGATGAATTAGATGCTCCTAAAATAGAACAACAAGAAAATATAGTGCCAAAAGAAAATGAAGAAGAAAATAAGACAATTATAGAATCTGTAATTCCAAACAATAAGGAAGAAACTACAAATTCTACAGAAGAAACGGCTAATGAAAATAATAGTAATGATATAATAGAATCCTTAATAGAACCTATGTATATGGAACAACCAATAGAAAATATTTCTACAGAAAACCAATCAGAAACAAATTCAACTATGAATGAAGAGCCAGTTCTTCCTATTCAAGAAGAACCAGTAAATACCTCAATGGAAAATAATATAGAAACAGAAAACGTGATAAATGAAACGCCAATTATAGATACTCCAGTAATAGAACCGGTTCAAGAGAATATGGCTAATCAAATTGTAGAAGAACAACCAGTAGTAGAACCTATAATAGAAGAACAAAATGAAGAATTAAAACCATTCAAATCTATATTCTTTAATAGTGATGATGCGGATGAAGAAGATAACTCTGCTCCTGTAGAAACACCTATTATGAATAATACAATTGAGGAAGTAGAACCAGTCATAGAAGAACCTTTAGTAGATCCACTTGATAGCATTGTAACTTTAGAACCAGATTATCAACAAAAACAAGAAGAATTAGCTGGAACAGACTTAAAAACTGCTATAAATGTTGTTAGAGATACAGTAAGTGATTTAGAAAGACGCGGTTTTGTAGTAGAATGTGAAGAAGCAGATTTAGAAGATATTTATCATATTACTATTAAAATTAATAAAAATAATAAATAAGGATTGTATATAAATATAATTATTAGTAAAATAAAGGTGTTATCAAGTTAGATAACGCCGCTTTTGTTTAGCACTATACCACTATATCTCTATAGTTTGGCTAGTGTCTTTTTTATATTAACCGAAGAATTACAGCAATTAATAAAATTATTATGACTAACAGAATTCATTCTCTTAAAGAATAGACTCTTTATAAAATAAAAAATATACAAACAATAAAAAAGTGTTATCAAATTAGATAATGCTTTTTCTTGAATCAACCAAATACAATTATTATTACTTAAAGATTTCTCTTTGTTCGTAGCCTTCATTGTTTCATATCCCCTGTATTACTAAAACGAAAGTAAGCACTATTAACTTGATAACACGGGTTTGTATTATAAAGAATAAAATATAGATTACAAGCGATTCGACAAAAGATGCCAAAAAAAGTGGATTAATATTTAAAAATATATATTTTTTTTATTCTGTAGCATTTACATCTGGACTTATAGAATTACCTTCACTACCCTTTACATAATAAAATACACTAGCACTACCATTTGTTACCGGTTTTCCCGTTACTGGGTCTTGTAAAATTCCTACAATATTACTAGGTGTTTTATACCAGTTGTCTTCTTTTTCTTTCAAATAATCCTCTATTGTATCTACCCATATATTTTTAGCCCACCTACTTGCCTCATTAGAAATATCACTTGCATCATCATAACCAAGCCAAATCATTAAAAGAGCATCTTTGTTATACCCTACTGTCCAATAGTCTGTCTTTGTTGTTCCAGTTTTTAAAGCATACTTTTTACTCATTTTACTTGCAATAGATAAAGCAGTTGGAGTTGTATAACTTTTAAAATTTGCGTTACTCGTATTTGATAACATTTCATTTAATATATAGACATAATTTGAATTTAATACCATTTTCTTCTTATTTTTATGTTCATATAAAATGTGTCCATTTAAGTCCTCTACTCTTTCAATAAAATAATTGTCTGTTAAATACCCTCCATTAGCAAGTGTGGTATACCCATTGGCAAAATGAAGCATCGACATCTCACTTGTTCCAAGAGCCAAAGATGGATTAGGAGTTAGTTCCTCATCAATTCCCATTTTTTTGGCGGTTTCCACCAAAGTTTCTTCTCCTAAAAACAAATGTGTTTTTACTGCATAAATATTATCAGAATAAGCAAGGGCGGCAGCCATAGTAATATTTTTATTTGCATAAATATCATTGTAATTATTAGGATGATATACTTGGTTATTTGAAAAAACAAAATTAGTAGGTTCACTTACAAAAGTTGAAGAAGAAGTCATTCCATTTTCTAAAGCCGCATAGTATAAAAAAGGTTTCATTGTGGAGCCCACTTGCCTTTTTGCTTGAATAGCACGGTTATATTGCGTCTCAGCATAATTCATACCACCTGTTAAAGCACGAACTGCCCCACTTTCTGGATCAATAAGTATACTGGCTACTTGTAAGTTTTCATCATTAACATTTTCAAGTATTTCTTGTTCTAATTTTGTTTGCGCATTTATATCTAAACTTGTATATATTTTTAAACTACCTGAATCAAGTAATGAAGTGGGTATACCATTTAGAGTTTCTAATTCCTTTAAAACGGCATCTTGGTAATACATTAACATTTGCAAATTATTTGTTTCTCTTTTTCCATAAATTTCAATTGGTTCTTTAAATAAGTTATTATAGGTTTCTTCGTCTATTGCACCATTATCTAACATAGATAAAGCAACTATTTTTGCTCTTTCTATACATTTGTCGTAATTATTTACTGGATTATAATTACTGGGATTTTTAGGAATACCTGCTAACATAAGAGATTCTTCCAAAGTTAACTCACTTGCATTTTTATTAAAATAATATTTACTAGCATTCAATACTCCATAATTTCCTGCTCCAAAGTTGATAGTATTTAAGTAACCCTCTAAAATTTCATCCTTGCTATAATGAACTTCCAATTCCAAAGTTAGAAAAGCCTCTTCTATTTTTCTTTTCCATGTTTGATCAAAATCCAAGTACATATTTTTTATATATTGTTGACTAATCGTACTTGCTCCTTGTACAATACTTTTATTTTTAATATTTAAAACCATCGCTTTAGCAATACGTAGATAATCAAAACCTTGGTGTTTATAAAAATTTTTGTCTTCCACATTAATTACTGCATCTATTAAATGAGAAGATATATTCTCTAAATTTACCCACTCACTACTTCCACTTCCTTGATAAACTAGATTTTCATCTTTATCATAAATGTACATTTGTCCAATACTTGTTAGTTCTAATTTAGGACTAAAATAGGCATAAGTATATAAACCTAGCATTACAATTACAAAAGATGCAAATAAAAAGATACCAAACTTAATAAGAAAACGAACCTTTCGCATAGTTATTCACCTTTTTTTAGTATGAGAAAAAGAATTCGTTTTTATGCTTTTATAAAGTATAATTCACTTTTTTATTTCATACGTTAAGGGAATAACAGATTCGTTTCTTACAAAGTTCGCT
>CAZIDI010000040.1:0-9492 GCA_964537805.1 uncultured Muribaculaceae bacterium
AATCACAAGAACAGAGTGGTGGTGGATCAGGCGAAGATTCACAGGAAGAAAAAGAGCAACAAGATGTTGGACATGATACTCACAGTATGTGGGAGCAAGCAGCAAAAAAACATAAAGAAGAACAAGAGAAATCTGGTAAAAAGGAAAGTTTATTAGATAAGTTGTTAGGAAAAGATAAAGATAAAAAAGATAAAGAAAAAACTGAACTTGAAAAGAAACAAGAAGAACTTGAAGGTATGGGCGAAAAAGATGCCTTTAAGAAAAATCTTGAAGATAAGAAAAAGCAACTTGAAGAATTGAAAGAGGCAATTTCTAAACAAGCTTCCCTTGCAGGAACTTCAACAAATAGAGATGTTAGGACAGTTAATGATATAGGAACTGCTAAACCGATAGTTGATTGGCGATATGTTTTAAGAGAGGCAATTAAATATGATGTTGATTGGTCATATAAAAATGCTACATTAGAAGATGGTGTAGTCGTTGCTAATTTGGAAGAACAACCAATGCCAGAAACTGAAATTGTTTTAGACACAAGTGGCTCAATAAATGAAGTATTATTAAAAAACTTTTTAAGAGAGTGTAAAAATATATTGCAACATACAAAATTAAAAGTTGGATGTTTTGATACAGAGTTTTATGGTTTTCATGAAATAAGAACAGAAGAAGATATAGAGAATATGGAGTTTGTTGGTGGTGGAGGAACTAACTTTGATGTTGCGGTCGGTGCTTTCTCTAGAAGAGTTGAAAATAAAATAATTTTTACCGATGGAGAAGCTTCTATGCCAGAGATGTCCATCGATGCAATATGGATTGTGTTTGGCGGTGAAAGAATTAATCCAAAGGGAGGTAAAGTAATTAATATTACTGAGGAACAATTAGATAGATTATATTCTTATGAAATTGTAAATGAAACTAAAGGCAGATCGAGATAATTAGGATTTAGAATAAAATAATATTTTAAATCCTTTTTATTCTTTTATTTTCCATTATATGTAGGGGGAAAATCAATTTTTTATGAATAATAATGAATATTACATTAATTTACAAATGAATAGTTATTTAAGTTCTTACAAAAGAAGATAGTGCTATAGTAAATGAGAAAATTAATAATGAAAAATTATAATGGCTGATTAAGTTAAATAAAATGCAAAAATGCATAAAAATCACAAAAAAATGCAAAATTGCATTTTTTAGCGATTTTTTAGTCGCAAAGCAAAATCAGTTGAAAAAGCATTTTTTTTTTGCTATAATGAATCTGCTGCAAAAAACTTTAAAAAAATAATATAATATTTAGAAAAGAGAGATTAATTATGAGTAAAATTAAAATTTTTAGTTTGGGTGGATTAGATGAAAATGGTAAAAACACCTATGTTATTGAAATAGATAAAAGTCTATATATTTTCGATTGTGGTTTAAAATATGCAAGTGGAAATATGTTAGGAATTGACTATATCATTCCAGATTTTGATTATTTAGTAAAAAATAAAAAAAGAATTAAAGGAGTATTTTTAACACACGGACATTATGAAAATATGGGCGGAGCGAGTGATTTAGTAAAAAATATTCCCGATATTCGTTTATTTGCTACAAAATTTACGAAATATGTATTAATTGAATCAGGTGTACCTGAAAAAAATATTATGGAAATTACACCGCATAAGAAGTTAAATTTTGGAAGTGTAAGTATATTTCCTATTACCGTTTCTCATAGTTGCCCAGATTCTGTTATGTATGTAATGAATACAAAAGATGGTGCAATATGTTATACAGGAGACTTTATTATTGATTCTAAAATGACGGGACATTATGATATGGATTTAGGTCGTATTGCTTATGTGGGAAAACAAGGTGTTTTATGTTTGCTTTCCGAATCTACTTTTTCAGATAAAGTAGGGCATACATCTCCTTCCCATCGTTTAGAAGAATTTTTTAAAGACATTGTAAATAAGTATGAAAAGCGTTTAATGTTTTTAGTGCTTCCAACGCATCTTTATACTATTCAAGATATATTAAACAGTGCATTAAATAAACATCGTAAAGTGATTCTTATGGGAAAGAAATTACAGAATGTCGTTACGTTTTCTAAAAAAGAAGGATATTTAAATTTCCCAGATGATCTATTAGGAGATTTATCGAACATTGAAGATGAAGATGCTATTTTACTTCTTTGTGAAGATAAAGAAAATCCTTATGCTTCCATAAGCAAAGTAATGAATGGGTATGATCGTTATATTCATTTAAAACCATCTGATACGGTTATATTTTCAGAACCAAGATACGATAGTAATGAAAAACTATTAGTTAAAATTGAAAATGAACTTGCTATGTTTGGTTGTCGTATTATTTCGATTCCAAAAGATAAAAATATTTTACATCATGCATCAAGTGAAGATTTAATGTTAATGTTAAAACTAACAAATCCTAAATACTATATGCCTGTAAAAGGAGAGTATCGTTATTTAGTTGTCAATGCGAATTTAGCAAATTCTTTAGGAATGCCTAAAGAAAATATTATTTTAAAACAAAATGGAGATGTTGTTTGCTTTGAAAATGGGGTGTTAAAAGAAACAACGGAACGCTTAAAAGTAAACGATATCTTAATTGATGGAAAATCAAGTGATGATGTCGGAGAACTTGTCATCAAAGATAGAGAAATGTTAAGTGAAAATGGAATTGTCTTAATGAGTGCTACGTTAAGTAAAAAAACTAAAAAATTGCTTGTAGGGCCTGAAGTTACAACCAGAGGATTTATCTATGTCAAAGATTCTAAAGAAATTATTTATGAAATTAAAAGAATCTCCGAAGAGATAATTACCAGAAATATTGTCGATAACTTTGTCGATTTTAATAAAATTAAAACCGAGATTCGTACAGAGTTAAGTAAATACTTATATGAAGAAACCGAATGTAAACCTATGATTATTGCTGTTGTACAAGAGGTATAAAAACATTTTTATCATCCATACTAGTAATGGGTGATTTTTAAATGAAAGACAACAAAAATATTGATTTTTTAAATTCTATTTATCAAATTGCAGAAATGGGAATTATTGGAATTAATGATGTAATTGATAAAGTGAAAAAAGCAGAATTTAAGAAATTTTTAGAAGAACAAAGAAAAGAATATGATGAAATAGTAACAGAAAGTGAAACCATTTTTTCCTCTTATGGTGCTAAAGAAAAAGAACTAGGCAAAATGGTCAAAATGAATAGTAAAGTAATGAGTGAAATGAAACTAATGAAAAATAAAGAAGATAGTGAGATTGCAAAAATGATGTCCGAGGGCACAAGTAAGGGCATAGTAAAATTAGAAAGTGCAATGAATACTTACAATGAAAGTGATCAAGAAGCCTATGAACTAGCGCAAAAACTACTTGATTCATTAAAGAATAATATTGATGGATTAAAAATATACTTATAATGACATTAAATAGAAATTATTTAATGTTTTTTAATTTCTTATTTGCTATAATTATTATAGAAAGAGGGAAGCAAGAATGAAAAAAATTATTCCAGATCTTTTAACTTTATCGCGACTACTTGTAACACCTTTAGTGATTTATTTAGGAGTAAATAATCAATTTTTTTCTTTAATCTTTTTAGCCATTTTTATCGCTTTAACAGACTTTTTAGATGGTAAACTTGCGAGAAGGTGGAATGTAACCAGTGAATTAGGTGCAAAATTGGATACAATAGGAGATAAATGTTTGGCCTTTGCTTTACTTGCTATACTAATTTTTGACAATCATTATTTTTTCTATGTTTTAGTATTAGAAGTTATGATTGCTTTATTTAATATTTACGTGTTCTATAAAAGTAAAATAGTTTGTTCTTTGCTTATTGGAAAAATAAAAACTTGGGTTATATTTATTACTATTATTTTAGGCTTTGTGAACATACTTCTTAAAAATATTAACCTTCCCATTACTTTATTTGTAATAATTACAGCTTTTTTTCAAATTGCTAGTTTAATTCAGTACATTAATGCTTACGTTGTGAGCAAAAATCAAAAAAAAAACGTCAAACGAGAAAATGAAGAATACTATAAAATAGTAAAACCAATTTTAGAAAATGAAGAATTTTTAAAACGAAAGGATTTTCCTCATCATTATAATGAAAGTGTTTATGATCACGTTTTAAGAGTTTCTTATGATTGTTATAAAATAGGAAAGAAAAGAAATTTAGATTATAAATCTCTTGCCATTGCTGGATTGCTTCACGATTTTTATGAAAAACCTTGGCAAAGTGATTTTGAAAAAAAACCTTTTTTGCAAAAACATGGATTTACACATGCGGAAAATGCTAGAAGAAATGCTTCAAAATTCTTTCCAGACTTAATGAATGAAAAAATAGAAAGTATGATATCAACACATATGTTTCCTTTAAATAAGAAAGTCCCTAAATACAAAGAAAGTTGGATTTTAACTCTAGTAGATAAAGCAGATTCAATTGATTTTTTATTTCATCCCTTGCTACTCACAAAAAAAGTTCGTAAAAAAGAATTAAAAAAAACATGTTTTAATAAAAATACATTTACACAAAGTTGACAATTATCTTTTTTATGTTAATATACATATAACAAAGAGGGGTTTTTGGATATGAATTTATTAAAACAAATGAAAGAGGAAGTAGCCTCTTTACAATTAGTAGATGCGCTTGCTATTAGTAGATATTTTTATATAAGATTAGGACAAATCTTTGATTACGATGCTCATTTTGATTTGGCAGATCATGATGAGAAAATGAAAAATGATTGGATATAAAATCAATATAGAAAATGTTGTAAAATTTGATATTGATTGCTTTTCTTGGTCTTATATGTATATAGACATTTTAAAATCGTTTGATATAAAAGCAGATGTTAAAAAAGATTACTTTAAACACTTCTATGTAAAAATTGATTTAAAAAATGGCAATGAGATTATTGCTGATCAGTATATTCTTTTATTAGATCTTATAGCAATTAAAATGGGAATGCCAACAAAAAATTTTATGCATTATGTGATAAAGAAAAAATAGAAGAAGAAATCCAAAAAGTGGATCACTATACAAATAAACTAATGTCAGTCGAAGAAACTCTTTTGCAAATAGAAGAAGAAATCAATAGTTTACCTTTAAATCCAGAACAGAAATTAAATAAAATTTGTGAAGCCATTTCAACTATTATGAATTTCCCTAGAAATAGAGCTTTAAGATATTGCAGTGGAAATAACATAATTTGCGATTTATTTTTAAGATTTACAGGGATGAAGTTTTATTATACAAGATTTTATAATTTTGAAGAAAATAAATATGCGGATATATACTCTTTTCCAACAAAAGAGGGAATTTCCTATTATGCTTATGAAGTTGCAGAAGATACCAACGAAAATGAGTATGTTTTTCATAAGATTGGAATTGAGAAAGTACAGGAATATTTAAATCAATATGAATCTAAATATATATATAATTTAAAATTAGCCCAAAAAATAGAGAATTAGGTAATGAATTAATTTAATAATTTTAGTGTCAAAATAGGCACTTTTTTTTGCAAATAAAAGTCTTACTTGCTATAATGAATATGGTGAAGATAGATATGGCAAAGAAAAAAAAATCAAAAGAAGAAAGTGCAAATAAGTTTGAATATAGTGTAGAACTCACAGGTTTAATCTTAATTTTAATTGGCTTAATTGGTTTTGGTTTTGGCCCCGTTGGAGCTATTTTAAAAGAATTTGCCATGTTTTTACTTGGAGAATGGTGGTTTTGTGTTCTTATTTTAGTTCTTATTTTAGGGGTTCATATGTTAGTAAAGAGAAAACTACCTAATTTTGTATCTTCAAAATTAATTGGCATCTATATTTTAGTCGCCGTGATTTTAATCTTATCGCATATGACATTTGTCAAAAATTGTGAAAAACCTGTTGCTATTTTTGGAGAAACCATTAACAATTATATGGATAGGATGGATTCTATTAATAAAATCAATATTTTAACCTCTACTGGGCAAACTTCTATTGTAATTGGTGGAGGAATAGTAGGAGCAGGGCTATCGTTTGTAGTATCTCTATTATTTGGATTAACGGGAACTTATATAGTGGTTACCATACTTACGATTTTCAGCCTAATTATGTTATTTAATATTAATATAGGAAATGTATTTGGAAAAATATTTCATAAACATGAGAAAAAAGCAAAAGAGAAGAAAGAAGAAAATGATTTGGTTCCTATTACGGGTGCAGATGATGACGATAAAATTGTAATTACTAGTGTAGAAGAATTAAAAAGTCATAATATGGGAAATAATGAAGATCTAAAAATGCTAGAAACAACAGAAACCACTTCTAATGCAGCTGTAAATCATGCTTATCAGTTACCACCACTATCACTTTTAGATGAACCAACTCGTAATAAAAAAGTAAATTCAACAGAATTTATACGCAGTAATAAAGAGTGTTTAGAAAGAGTTTTAAATGATTTTCAAATAGCAGGAAAAGTTGTAGAAATCCATGTAGGGCCTACTGTTACCCAATACGAAGTTGTAGTTCCAACTGGAACAAAATTAAGTAGGGTAAGCAGCATTAATAAAGAAATTGCACTTGCACTTGCTGCTAAAGATGTACGTATTGAAGCACCGATTCCCGGAAAAAGTACAATTGGTGTTGAAATTCCTAATAAAGAAGTGGCATCTGTCAAAATAAAAGAAGTAATTGGAGATGCCAACCCAGAACAAATTAAAAAAGGTTTACTTGTAACTTTAGGAAAAGATATTTCCGGAAGAACCATCAATGCTGATTTATCAAAAATGCCTCATTTATTAGTAGCAGGTTCTACGGGTAGCGGTAAATCGGTTTGTATTAACAGTATTATTATTTCCCTTTTAATGCATTATCGTCCCGATGAAGTAAAATTAGTTTTAGTAGATCCTAAACAAGTGGAATTATCGAATTACAATGGAATTCCTCATTTACTTGCTCCTGTTGTCACTGACCCTAAAAAAGCTTCTATAGTTTTACAAAAAGTAGTAGTGGAAATGGATAAACGTTATAAAGTGTTAGCAGCCAAGGGAGTTAAAAATATCGCAGATTACAATAAAAAGATAGAAGAAGATAATAAGAAACATCCAGAAAACCCTGAACCAAAAATGAATTACTTAGTTGTAATTGTAGATGAAATGGCTGATTTAATGATTGTAGCCAGAAAAGAAGTAGAAGATTCTATCATGCGAATTACCCAACTTGCACGTGCTGCTGGAATCCATTTAATTGTAGCAACCCAAAGACCATCCACAGATATTATTACAGGTGTTATTAAAACCAATATACCATCACGTATTGCATTTTCCGTTGCAAGTTATGTTGATTCTCGTACCATTTTGGATGCCCCTGGTGCTGAAAAGTTACTAGGAAAAGGAGATATGCTTTACCTACCAATGGGAGCGCCATTTCCCACACGTATTCAAGGTTGCTACATTTCAGATAAAGAAATTAACAATATCATTAAATTTGTTTCTAAACAACAAGATGCAAATTATGATGAATCTTTATTGATTGGAAATACCGAAACTGCAAGTAGTGCCAGTAGTACAATCAATGAAGATATAGATGATCCTATTTATGATGAAGTCGTAAAATTTGCGATAGAAACCGGAAAAATAAGTGCTTCGCTTTTACAAAGAAGATTCCGTCTTGGTTATAATCGTGCTGCAAGAATCGTTGATTTATTAGAAGAACGTGGTATAATAGGACCACAAAACGGATCAAAACCTAGAGAAGTTCTTGTAAAATTAAAAGAGGAAACTAGTGATAGTGAGTAGGAGGAAATTAACTTGTTAAGTAAGTATGCTTGTAAAGATGAAGAAGCCATTCGTTTTAGAAAAGAGCCAAAAGATAAATATCGCACTCCTTTTTTTCGCGATATTGACCGAATTATTTATTCCCTTAGTTATACAAGATATTCAGATAAGACTCAAGTCTTTAGCTTTAATGAAGATGACCATATTACTAAACGAATGATTCATGTTCAACTTGTTAGCAAAATTGCAAGAACTATTGGAAGAAATTTAAATTTAAATGAAGACTTAATTGAAGCAGCTGCTTTAGGACATGATTTAGGACACGTTCCATTTGGACATGTGGGAGAATCTATTTTAAATAAAATTAGTTTAGAAAATAATGAGGGCTATTTTAATCATAATATTGAAAGTGTCAGAGTTTTAATGAATTTAGAACAAAATGGACGTGGTAGAAATATTTCTCTTCAAGTTTTAGATGCCATTATGTGTCACAATGGAGAACTGCCTTTAGAAAAATATTCTCCAGTTAAAAAAACAAAAGAACAATTTTTAGAAGAATATTATCGTTCTTATCAAAATAAAAGTTCTATTAAAAAATTAAGACCAATGACTTTAGAGGGATGCGTAGTTCGTATAAGTGACATCATTGCTTACATTGGAAAAGATATTGAAGATGCTTTACGTGTAGGGGTGATTGAAAAAGAAGAACTTCCTAGAAATATTATGAAATTAATTGGCACAGAAAACAAAAATATCGTAAATACTTTTGTAAGTGATATTATTGAAAATAGTAAAAATAAATCTTATATTAAAATGAGTAAACCTATATTTAAAGCTTTACTAGATTTAAAAAAATTTAATACAGAACATATATATTTAAAAGCAAATACGAAGAAACAATTAAAAGAATATGAGACTATGTTTAGGACTTTATTTACTACTTATAAACAAGATATTGAGCAAAAAAATAAAAGATCCGTTATTTATACAAAATTTTTAAAAGATATGACGGAAGAATATTTAGAAAATACTTCTTCCTCTCGTAAAGTGTTAGATTTTATTGCTGGTATGACCGATGACTATATGAGAAAATGTTATATGAAAGTAGAAAAAGAGGCAAAATAGTTCTCTTTTTGTTTTACAAAAATGATTTTTGTGTTAATATAGATTAAGTTTTGAAAAGAGGATTTGATTATGGAAGAATTATTATATTTGAAATCATTAGAAGAACAAGAACTTTTAATTATTAAAAATGAAAATGGCATTACGGGAGCTTGGATGAAGGAAGATCGTTGGGTTTCCGATGTAGATATTGAGCCTTTACATTTAGAAAGTTATCCAATTATTATGGAACATTTGGAATCAGAAGAAAATTTAATTCTAGGATTTTCCTTACATCTTCAAGTGTATTATGCAATGCTAATGGGTTTAGAAAATGGGGTAGTTCAACATATAACAGGATTAGACACTAAGGAAATATTAAATATTTTAAATACTAATTTAATTCGTAATAAAGAATCCTTAAGCTTAAATAAGAAAAAAGTATTAAATAATTAATAATGTAATCGCTATATTTCTTTGTAAAAACACGTTTTTGGCGAATCTGAAATCAATTCCAGATTTGCCAGTCTTTAATGCTACACATGAATCGTTTTTTGAAGTCCTCCGTAAATTTTTAGAGTAAAGTCCGTTTTATGACGGATTTTTTTATTTTTCATGTT
>CAZIDI010000041.1:0-8929 GCA_964537805.1 uncultured Muribaculaceae bacterium
CCCTTTATTCTTTAATTATATAATTTTATGCCCTATTTGTCGAGATTATGTCCTTAATATTTACAAAGATGAAAAACTCCAATAATGATAAGAAGAATAGCCCCAAAAATAGTAGCATATACCCCTAATAAACGATTGGCATATTTCCCTATTACTAAACCGATATAAGTAAAACAGAAACTGGTTATAGAAAAAATCATTACCGCAAGAAACATATTATTCGTAATGGCTGATAAGCCAATGCCCGTAGAAAAACTATCAATAGAAACTCCTAAGGCAAATAACAGCATGTTCATTATATTCATATTTTTAGGTTTATCTTCAGGTTTTATGATTTCAATAAACATACTAATTGCTAAATAAATTAAAATAATGCCTAATAAAAAATTGCTTTTTAGCATAAAAATTTCAACGATTTTACTTCCTAAAAAATTTCCAATTAAAGGCATTACAAAATGCATAATTCCTACAATAATAGAGAAGAGTAGACATCTTTTTTTAGAAATATTTCCCGTTCCAATTCCTAAAGATAAAGAAAATGTGTCCATACTTAAAGCAATTGCAATGGTAAAAATGGTAATGATTTCTTTCATAAAAAAAACCTCCTAGTTAAATATACTAGGAAAGGCTTTTATTCATTACATATATTTTTGAAATACATCTTTTACAAACCATTCATATTCCACATCTTCTAAATCAGATTCTTGAGTTTCCATTAAACATAGGGGAGGGAAGAGGACACACCACCAGTTTTCACCTTTTCCACTACCAAGAGTTACAACTAAGGACTGATACATTCCTTCTTCGTATTTCACACCCTTATAACTTTTTTCAGGAAAATAATTCTCTCCATAATGTAAGTTATAGGGAAGATTATAGTTATTAATCATTGTCTTAATTTCAGGGATTTTTTCTTTAATAGCATTGCTTGCATCTAATGGATTGGTCATAAAACTTAAATCTTCTCTTAAAATGTTTTCAATATTGTTTTTAATTTCCATTTTAGTTGCTTGGTCTTCAAAGGTATTGCTATTTGCAATGACTCTAAGTCTTATGGCATTATCAGGGATTATATATTCTTCTTTTTCATTATATGCAAAACATATTAGTGTAAATAAAAATAGAACAATTATTATTTTTTTCATTTTATCACCTAAATAATAATGTTCTATTTGTTTATTTTTTATTCATTTTACTGATTTTCGTTTAGCAAACTGTCCATATTTGCTTTTCTATTATGTTCAATTTGTACCCATTTCAAATCTTTTTTAAATAAGCAAACAATGTTGATTGGAATCCAAGACATTAAGAATACCATAAATAGTAGAATTCCGTGCATAGTCGTTTCTATATCTCTTTTGTAGTATATAATAACGAACATATTCATTATAATACAACATAAGTAACCAATCATAAAGCAGACATATCCTAAAGAGAAGAAGTATGAAAATAAATCGTTTAATTCAATACCTAAAATATTAAATACTCCTAACATAAGAGCAAGCCCAGCACCTAAAACTTGAAAATAAGGGGCAATGGCAAACATAAATTTATCTAAACTTGCAAAGTCTCTTTCTTTTATAATTTTCTTCAATAATGGTTTTCTATAAATACGGAAACATTGAATAATACCTTTGCTCCAACGACTTCTTTGGTTCCAAGAATCCATAAATCTTAAAACTTGTTCATCATACGTTATGGCATCCTCTACATAGGCAATTTTATAACCATTTAATACGCATTGAATAGAAAGTTCTATATCTTCGGTAATGGTTTGAGGATTAAATCCTTCTTTTTCAATAACACTTTTGGCAACCATAAATCCTGTTCCATTAATAGCAGCAGCAGAATCTATTTTCATACGTGCTTTGTTAAAAAAGAAATTTTGAATATAGTAGAAGATAGAATGACTGGCACTTAACCAGTTATCTTCAATATTTTTACTGTCTTTTCTACCTTGGGCTACTTTGTATCCAGAAAGGTAAGTATTATTCATTAATTTTAGGAAATCGGGGTGTACTACATTGTCAGCATCAAAAACAATATAAGCATCATAATCCTTTTTCTTTAATTTCTCAAAAGCAAATTTTAATACATCTCCTTTTGATTTTACAGGAACAGTTACATTCACTGCCTTAGCTCCCACCTTTTTAGCTACATCGTAAGTATCATCATTGCTGTTATTTACAAATGTATAGATATCGTATAAATCATCTGGATAGTTTTGTTCTTTTAAACTTTTAATTAAATCCCCCACAACTTTTGCTTCGTTTCTTGCGGCAATTAGAACAGCAAATTTAGTTCTTGCTCTAAACGGACGAATTTTTCTTCCATCATCTTTTTTAAATGCAAATAATCCGGTAACTGCAAAATATAAACAATATATAATCGTCAAGATAAATAATACATAATAAATATTTTGTATCATACTATTTACTCCTTTATTAATAACAATATACTTTTTGTTTGTGACTAAAATGTGACTTTTGTTATTAATTCTATTCCATTTTATAGTTTCTAGACATAAATGTCAAGTTTTTGAGGGACAACCTATAAGAAAAGTGTGTATCTACTATCTATTTCCTTATTGTTCAATAAAAATATAACGCATTTTTCCACATAAATCTTTTTCACAAGTAATAATGGCATTTGAAAATTTTTGGTAGGCCATTTTTATAATTTCCTCACTTTGATTTTCTCCTATTTCAAATGCAATGAGTTTGGGCTTATTTTTAATTTGTTCTAAGATTTTTTTGTAAAAGAGTAAACCATTTTCTTCTGCATATAAAGCAATTTTAGGTTCAAAGTGGACTGAGTTATCCACAATGTCTTCTTTACCAATGTAGGGTGGGTTAGATAGAATAATGTCATATTCTTCTTTTATTTTCTCATTTAATATATCAAATTGTTTATATTGAACGATTATATTATTGTATTTAGCATTTTCTTTAGCCACTTCTAATGCTTCCTTAGATATATCGATTCCAAAACATTTAAAGTTCGTGTTTTTAGCAATAGAAATAGCAATACAACCATTTCCAGTACAAATATCAAGCATTTTTAAGGGTTTTTCTTTGTATTTCTCTACTTTTTTTAGTACTTTTTCTACTAAATATTCCGTTTCAAATCGAGGAATTAAGACATTTTCATTTACTTTAATTGTTACATTTAAAAAATCGACATTCCCAATTAAATACTGAATAGGGTAGCCGTTTTCTACTTTTTTTATTTCTTCTTCATAAGAATTTGGATACTTTTCTTTTAATAGTTTTTTATCTAAGTCAGTTAAAGTTCTATTCGTAAACATTATTCTCCCTCTAGTTTTCTTCTTTGGTCTTCTGTAATTAGTGCTGTAATAATCGGCTCTAAACCTCCATCCATTACACGGTCAAGTTCCATAATGGAAAAGTTGATACGATGGTCGGTAACACGATTTTGTGGATAGTTATACGTTCTTATTTTTTCAGAACGATCTCCCGTTCCCACTTTACTTTTACGTTCTGCGGTTAATTCACTATTCTTTTGTTGCTCTAAATTATCATAAATTTTGGCTTTTAAAATAGACATTGCTTGTTCTTTATTTTTCATTTGACTACGTTCATTTTGACAAGTAACTACCGTATTGGTAGGCAAGTGAGTAATACGTACTGCCGAATTAGAAGTATTTACAGATTGTCCTCCAGCTCCGCTTGAATGGTACACATCAATTTTTAAATCACTTTCTTTAATTTCAATATCTACATCTTCTACTTCTGGCATAACAACGACAGTTGCGGTTGAAGTATGTACTCTTCCTTGCGATTCAGTTTCTGGTACTCTTTGGACGCGGTGAGCACCACTTTCGTATTTGAGTTTAGAATAAACATTATCTCCTTTAATCATACATTCTACTTGAGAAAAACCACCGCTAGAGCCTGGAATTTCATTCGTAATTTCTATTTTCCAACCATTTTTTTCAGCATAGTAAGTATACATTCTAAATAGGTCTCCCGCAAATATATTGGCTTCATCCCCACCTGCTGCACCACGAATTTCCATAATAACATTTTTACCATCATTTTCATCTTTTGGAATTAACATTATTTCTAATTCACCGGTAATTTTAGCAAGCCTTTCATTTTGTTCTTCTAGTTCCATTTCGGCCATTTCACGAAGTTCTGCATCATTCATTAAACTTTTGGCTTCTTTTATTTTTTCTAAGGCATCTTTATATTCATCATATTTTTTTACTAATTCTTCTAAGTCACTTTGTTCCTTAGATAGTTTGCTTACCTTTTTAAAGTCTTGCATTACTTCTGGGTTCATTAATTCTTCTTGAATTTCTTTAAATCTTTTTAAAATGGCCTCTAATCTTTCTTCCATACGTTATTCCTCTTTCTATATTTATTTGCAAAGAAAAAGAATAGTTATAACATGGAATCCTCTTCATCTTCATCACTAATTACAACTAAATCTTTTAAATCATCTTCAGCATCATCATCATCGTTTTCATCATAGAAAATTTCTTCGTCTTCTTTTTCTTCCTCATCTGTTTCTTCTGCTTCATCAGTAGGGATATCTTCTTCATCATCATCAATAATTACATTCCCAACATGGCGAGTTCTTAAATCCCAAGATCCATCATCTAACATAATAAATCTCTTGTCTAATGTTAACATTTCAAAAAAATCACCGATTTTATCTTCTATTACAGATTCTGGTAGGTTTATTAATTTTCCTATTGCATTAAATAAATCAATAATTTTCATTTTTTTCTTTTTTTCGGTAAGAATAGCAAAGGCTATATCATCATAAGACATATTTTCTAATTCTTCTTTGCTAAGACTTTTTAAATTCATTTTTTTCCTCCTACATTTTAGATGGGATTTCCATTACTAATATGCCAAGTAAATCTTTTATGATTTCTAAGGTTTTGTTAAGCAAGGTTACCCAATCTCTTTTTTTCTCATTGTCTTCTAAATTATTAATATGATTATTTTCATAAAATGCATTCACTAAAACACATATTTCATACAAATAATTTGCAATAACCGATGGCATCCTTGTTTTAAAGGCATAATTTAAAATTTCATCTAATTCTAAAATTTTTAATCTTAACTCTCGGTCGTGAACATTATATATTGTTTTTGATAAGTTGTCTATATAAGATTCATTATTTTTTACAATTTTTTTTGTTCTTACATAAGTATAAAGAATGTAAGGGCCTGTTTTTCCGGTCGTTTTAGAGAATTTCTCAATATCAAAAATGTATTCTTTTTCACGATTGTTTTGTAAATCGGCGAATTTAATGATAGAGCCAACAATTTTTTCTAGATCATTATTATCATATTCCGTATTGTGTTCTTCATTGTTTAAAAATATTTCTTTTGTTTCTTTAAATAATTCTTCTAATTTTGGGGTATTTCCAGCACGCGTTTTAAAAGGCTTGTTATCACTTCCATTGATAGTACCTAAACCTAAGAATTCACAATCCATATTTTTCGTTTCAGGTAATTTCTTCGCTACACGAAATACTTGCGTAAAATGTAAGTTCTGACGACTGTCTGCAACATACAAAACTTTATTGGGTTTAAAGTCTTTCTCTCTTTGCCATAGGGTTGCTAAATCTGTCGTTCCATAAAGATAAGCATTATTTGATTTTTGGAAGATTAAGGGAGGTATTTCAATTTTGTCAGAGTCTTCTGCAACTTCTACTATCTTGGCGCCTTCACTTATCTTTAGCAAGTTTTCGGTTTCTAAAGCCTTTGTAACCTCAGAAATATATTGATAAGCATCTGATTCTCCTAGCCAAAAGTCAAAGGATATTCCTAAGTAGTCATACATTTTTTTAATGTCTTCTTTTGAGATTTCTAAAATTTTTTTAAAATAATCTTGATATTCTTCGTTTCCATCTTGTAATTCTTTCGTGATTCCCGCACAGATTTCTTTAATACTGGCTTCTTCCTTACAAATTCCACTTACTTTTGGGTATAGAGTAGAAAGAAGGTCTAAAGTGATTTCATCTGGTGAAATATTTTCCTTTTTTAAGCCATATATTACTTGGCCAATCTGCAAGCCATAATCTCCTAAATGAACATCGGAAATGACTTCTTGATTCATATATTTTAAAAGTCTTTTTATAGATTCTCCCACAATGGCTGGTCTTAAGTGCCCAACGTGCAAGGGTTTTGCAACATTTGCTCCTCCGTAATCAATAACAATGGTTTCTTTTTTTGGCAGTGTTATATTAAATTTATTTTCTCTCGTCATTTTATTTAGTAATGTATTAATATAAGCATCATTTAAAGTAAAATTAATAAATCCTGGTCTTACACATTCAATCTTAGAAAATTTTTGTAAAGCACTCTCATTTTCATTTAATGCATTTACTAAACTTACTCCAATATCATAGGGATTTTGATGTAAAACTTTTGCAAGTTCAAAAGTTCCATTGTATTGGTAGTCGCATAAATCAGGGCGGTTGGAAATGAGTATTTCTGCATTACTATCAATATCAAATAATTTTTTTATTGTTTCTTTTAATTCTGTATTCATCAAAATTGACTCCTTTCTTTTATTATGATTTTATTTCTTGCTTCATCTGTTTCAATAAAGTATTCTATTATAATTTTGTCCTCTAAAATTTCAAAGCTTGCTTCTTCTACATTGACATCAAAAGTAATGTCTTCTTTTTTTAATTCTATCTTACAATATTTATTTTTTAAATTTAGAAAGAATATATACTCTTCATTTTCACGAGTGATAGTTTGTTTTTCTAAATCAATGGTTGTTTCAAAGTCTAACATAGAAAAAAGAAGTTTTTGATCACTTTTTAATTTATTTTCAAAAGTTTCTTTGTAAATCTCTTCATTATTTTTATAAAAAAGACATATAAAACTATTCCATTTCATCTAAATTTCCTCTTTTTTCTAGGTCATTATAACATAGGAAAAAGTAGGGTGCAACAAAACTTTTTAGAAAAGAAAAAACGCATAAGTATGCTTCTCATAATTATCTGGATATTTGATTTTCTCTTTTTCTTTTATAATACTCTTCTACTGTTTCTAAATACCATGCAAAAGACTTTGGGGTATAAATATAAGAGAAGTCAATATAACAATTATCGTAATTCGTTAAAAGGGCTTGTTTTCTTTCTTCTTTCCAAAGTTCTTGCATTTCTTTACCGATTTGCTTAGAAATTTCTAATAGTTTATTTATATCCATACCAGGGTAATGAGCAAATTCTAGGGGATTCACTAATTTTACCTCTGAATTATTTGAAAAGGTTTTTTCTTCATTCTCTTTTTGACTTTCATACATTTCAACTGCTAAATCTATTGGAATTACACCACGAGCATAGGCATACCCTTGTTGTTCGTTAAATTCAAACATTAAATTACAAGCCAATAATATATACTTTGCATTACCAAATTTTCTTAAATCATATTGTTCTGCTATTTTTTCAAAACTATCTCTATTCCGTTTTGGCATTAGAATCACTCCTTAAATTAGAATTATTTGTCAAATTTTTAGTTTTAATTTTTTATATGACTACGCTTATTTTATTATTTTATAAACTTTTTTAGTAAAAAAAAATAGTAATTTTTTGATTAACTTTTATAAGTTTTTAAATATTGTTATAACCTTTATTTATAATCGTTTACAACATTTTTGTTTTTGTAAGATATTCACATTTATTTTCACAATTTCTTATATTTTTGCTTTCAAAAGTAGTAGAAAAGTAGTAAATTATCAGAAATTTGTTTTGTATTTTTAATTTTAAATATTAAAAAAATACTATGCAATGTCATAGTATTGAAAATATATCTCATGAGCGAGACTAGTGGCATAGCCACTAAAGCCTTCGCCATAATAAAGTATAGTATTACTCTTATTATGTAGCATGAAGCATGTAACATATATAGCAATAAGATTTGTTTCCTTTAATAATTTATAAATAAAAATTAATAATGTTTTCTCTAAATATAAATAAAAGAAGAATAAAAAATATCAATATCATAAATGATTTAGGACTATAATTATCTTCGTGAGTTTTTCCTCTAATTATAATAAAACCAATTTCATCTAAAAATATACCCATACTTATTGATAATAAATATATGTTTGTATAAAAACTTGATATATAAAAAAATATAATTGTAAAAACTAATCCAAACATCCAATGATGAGTTCTAAAATTTTTTATAGTTGGACTAGGTTTATTAAATATATATACTAACACTCTTGTTATTATAATGGTTAGCGTAGTAAACAAAAAGAATTTGTCGTATAAAGCCATATTAACCACCAAAATAATTTTAACATAATTTCTTATTAAAAAGTAGTAAATTAGTAGTAAAACACTTCTAAAATATTAAATGAATACTTTAAAATAAATAATTTTAAGGCAAAATCTATATTTTTAGTAAAAAAAAGAAAATTGCTAATTTACGGTGTATATATAAGAGTAGAGGTAATAAAAATGAATTATTATACAGAAATTGAAAACTATATTAAAAAGAATGAGGTTAGTAAAAAAGTAAGAGTGCTTGAAGAAAATCAAAGTACTTTAAAAAATTATTGGAATATTGGCAGACTCTTAGTAAAAGCCCAAGGTGGAGAAAAGCGTGCTAAGTATGGCAATGGACTTATTAAAGATTGGGCTAAAAATATACCGAAAAATACGGAAGTGGCTACAATTATACGAATTTAGCAAGATTTCGGAAGTTCTATTTATTATTTCCAATTCTTGCGCCAGTGGCGCAACTATCTTGGACAAATATAACAATCTTTTTACCTATAGCAAATGAAAACAAAAGGAATTACTACATTAATCTTTGTATTTCTAAAAATTTATCTAAAAGAGAGTTGATTGTGGAAATTAAAAATAATTCTTATGAACGTTTAGTAAATAAGCCCACTAAAATAGAAATCATTACTCCACAAAATA
>CAZIDI010000042.1:0-8871 GCA_964537805.1 uncultured Muribaculaceae bacterium
AGCCAAAGAGCAAGAGATATTAATGTTAAAGTTAGAAAATGAAGAACTAAAGCAAGGCATAAAACAAGGCAATATGGAAACTGCAAAGAAATTACTTGCTTTGCAAACTTTATCTGTAGAGCAGATTGCCAAGGCTACTAATTTATCTATTGAAGAAATAAATGCCTTACAATAAGAGAGTAATTATTACTTGAAAAATATATTTTAATAGTGTGTTTTGCTCATAATAAAAAGGGGAAGTTTAGATGATACAGCGAAAAAAATGGATAGTTATTTTTATTTTAGTTTTTACTTTTATTCCTAATTGCTTTGCGAAAAGTGATTATTCTTATTTAAATATTCAACTTCCTAATGTGCAAGCCAAGAATATTTACCTTTACAATTGGAATGATCATAAAATCATTTATGAACAAAATAGTGATGAAAAAATATCAATTGCTAGTTTAACCAAAATTATGACTGCACTTGTAGCAATGGAACATTTTGATAATTTAAATGAAGTGGTAACTGTTCCTAGTGGTGCATTTTATAATGTTTCCGGGTATGCAGAGGCTGGATTTAAAGTAGGAGATAAAGTAACCATAAAAGATTTACTTTATGGAACTCTTCTTCCCAGTGGAGCAGATGCAGCCCAGGCACTCGCTCTTTTAACAAGCGGTTCTTTATCTTCTTTTGTAGAGAAAATGAACAAAAAAGCAAGTGCTTTAGGAATGGATGCTACCCATTACGAAAATTCAGTAGGAAGAGATAATGAAAAGAATTATTCGACACTAAGTGATTTAGCAACTCTTTTATTTTATGCTCTAGAAAATCCCACTTTTTATGAAATCTACACCACAAGGCAATATACAACTTCAAATCAGTTAGAACTAGAAAGTACACTTATTTTTCCTTCTACGAAATACAATTTAAATATTCAAAATATAAAAGGATCTAAATCGGGGTATACAAGAAATGCTGGCCTTTGTTTATCTAGTATTGCAGAATTTAATGGGGTAAAGTATTTGCTTATCATAGCTGGCTCTAATTATGAACAAGGATTTCCTAATCATATTGTAGATAGTTTAGCCATTTATAATTATTTTTTTGAAAACTTTAGTTATCAACCTATTTTAAAAGAAAACGAAGTTCTTCATACTTTACCAATAAAAGATGGATTTTCTAAAACATATGACATAAAGGCCTTAGATAATGTATATTCCTATTTAGAAAATGAAAGTGAAGTAGAGTATGTTTATAAAGGAATTGATTCTTTAAACACTAAAGTCAAAACAAATGATAAGTTAGGAACAATGGAAGTTAAATATAAAGATAATGTATTATATACGTATGATGTTTATTTAAAAGAAAATATTAAATACAAACATACAAAGGAAATTGTAATCACAATATTGCTAGTTTTAATTATACTTATTTTAATAGTAAGAAAAAATGCAGGAAGAAAATGAAAGTTGGATGTTATAATAAATTTTAGGAGGAGTATATATGTTAAAAGTAGAAAATGTAACAAAATATTATGGTGCCTTTTTAGCAGTAGATGATTTATCTTTTGAAGTAAAAGATGGCGAAATATTTGGTTTATTAGGAGTCAATGGTGCTGGTAAAACAACCACATTTCGAATGATTAATGGACTTTTAGATAAATCAAGTGGAACGATTACTTTAGATGGAAAACCAATTGATTACACCGTAACAGATAAAATTGGATTTTTAACTGAAGAAAGAAGTTTGCTTACAAAACTAACAGTTAAAGAGCAAGCCATATATTATGGAATTTTAAAAGGAATGGATGAAAAAACAATTTTAGAAAGGCTTGACTATTGGTTAGAGAGATTTCATATTTTGGAATACAAAGAACGCAAAATAAAAGAACTTTCGAAAGGAAATCAACAAAAAGTACAATTTATTACTTCTATTATTAATGAACCAAAACTATTAATTTTAGATGAACCATTTTCAGGGTTAGATCCAATTAATGTACAAATGTTTATGGATGTTATTAGAGATTTAAAAGAAAAAGGAACGAGTATTATTTTTTCTTCTCATCGTATGGAACATGTTGAAATGTTTTGTGAAAAATTAGTGGTTCTTGTAAAAGGAAAAAGTGTCTTAGCGGGAGAACTTAAACAAATCAAAAAAGAATATCGTAAGAAGAATATACATATTGTAGCAGAAGATGTAGATATTGATGCATTGAAAAAAGTAGATGGTGTTATAGAAGTTATTGAAAACGAAACAGAAATGATTGTAAAAATAAAATCGGATGAAAATGCAAGTGATGTCTTTAATTTTATCAAGAAATGTAAGGACGTTAGTAAATTTGTTGTAGAAGATGCCACTTTAAATGAAATCTTCTTAGAAAAAGTGGGTGTAAATTATGAAAACTAAATTAAAGTTTTTAATTAAACAAAGTTTAAAAAAGAAAACGAATACTAAATGGTTTAAAATAGCCAATATCTTAATTTTGATTTTATTAATTGGAATTGTAAATATTGATAGAATTATTAGTTTTTTTGGAGGAGATTTTGAAAATAGTACAAAAATTTATGTAGTAGATGATGCAAATTCTTATTCTCTTTTTGAAACAAACTTTAATGCTTTAAAAGATTCTTTAGAAGATTTAGGAAATTATGAACTTGAAAATAGTGAAAAAAGTATTGAAGAGTTGAAAGAAGAAATTAAAGAAAATGATAGTGTAATTGTAAATATTCTTCCATCCGAACAAGAATACATATGTGCGAATGTAATTAGTTTTGACCCTCTTGGAACTGTAACTGAACAACTTTTAAGAACCAGTTTAAATAGTGTAAAGTCGGCTTATGTACTTCAAAATAGTGGTTTAGACGAAAGTGAAATTGCAGCCCTTACAAGTAATGTAAATATAAATAAAGAAGTAACGAATCCTGAATTAGATGAAAATGCAGAAGGACATGACATAGTATCGAGTGGTCTTATATTAATATTTATTGTTCCTTTCTTCTTATTAATTACAATGTTAACTCAAATGATTGGAGCAGAGATTAATGATGAAAAATCAACAAGAAGTATGGAGATTATTATAGCAAATGTATCCCCAAAAATTCATTTTGCATCTAAAATTATTTCTTCTACATTGTTTGTAATTATTCAAGCCCTTATGCTAGTTTTCTATGCTCTTATTGCTTTATTAGTACGAAAACTACTTACACCATCTTTAATTGGAGCAGTACCGGGAGAAGTTAGTGATTTTGTAAATGAAACTTTAACAATGGTTAAAAATACGGGTGTACTTGATTTATTAGTACAAGGATTGCCATTTATTCTTATCCTATTTATCTTTAGTTTCCTTGCTTATGCCATTGTTGCAGGTGTACTTGCTTCTATGACGACCAATATTGAAGATTATCAACAATTACAAACACCCCTTATGATTATTTTATTAGTAGGGTATTATATTGCAGTTATGGCATCCGCTTTTGAGGGAGCATTATTTGTGAAAATTGTTGCTTATATTCCGATGTTATCTTTCTTAATAGCACCAGTGATCTTCCTATTAGGACAATTTAGTTTAATGGAACTCGTAATATCAACGGCTATTTGTGGAGTAGTTACTTACTTGTTATTCTATTTTGGATTACGAATTTATAAAGTAGGAATCTTAAATTATTCTAGTCAAAATTTATGGAAAAAAATATTTAAATCCGTAAAAGAAAAATAAAAAGCCTTTTATTTTAAAGTGAGGCTTTGGTACTATAAAGTGTAATAATTAATTGCAGAAATGTGATTGAATATTACACTTCTTTTTATTATGATTGAAGTGATTGGATAACGTAGGTCTTTTAGAGATAAAGTTCTCGTCATAAAAAGTGTTATCCAACCTTCACATAATATATTCGTTTAAGCAAGTTGAGATTGAAATAGTTCTCGTGTAAAGAGCCAAAATGAGGATATGTAGAGGAGTTGGGACCAATCATAATTAAAAAGAATAGAAAGGAAAAGAAAAATGAAGTATGGAGTTGGAATTGATATTTCAAAAGGGAAAAGTACTATTGCAATATTAAGTATAGCTGGAGAAGTGCTTGAAGAACCTTTTGAAATCAATCATGACATTGATGGGCTAAACTTGTTGGAAGAAAAATTAAAAGATATTTCCAAAGAAGATTTAAAAATAGTAATGGAGGAAACAGGAACATATCATCTACCAGTATTAGGATATTTATTAGATAAAGGATACTTTGTAGTGGCAGAAAATGCTTTAAAGATTAAAAAATATCTTGATCGAGGACTACGAAAAGCAAAGACTGATAAGAAGGATTCATTAAAGTTAGCAGAATATGCTTGTGATAATTGGTATAAATTAAACAAAGTTAGAGAGAATGATGAAATTATAAAATCTTGTTTCCATTTAGGGTTATTATTTTTAGTAAAATTGTAGTGTAATTTATAGCTTTCTTCATCTTCTATAGTTGTCTTAAAAAGTACATAAAAATTTCCCCTCTGTTAATCAATCGTTATAATACAATTTTAATTATATTTTATCAAATGAAAAAAACGAAGAAAAAAGTAAGAAGTTCAAAGTAAAAATGGACTTCTTTTTTATTATTTGATACAATACTTACGGGTGTTTACGTATGTTAAAAATAGAAAATTTGACTGTAAAAGTTTTAGATAAAACAATATTAGAAGATTTTAATTTAGAAATAAATCCGGGAGAGATTCATGTATTGATGGGACAAAATGGTGCAGGAAAATCGACCATTTCTAAAGTTCTATTAAGAGATGAACATTACGAGATTACAAAAGGAAGTATTACATTTGACCATAAAAATTTACTTGAAATGAATACGACGGAAGTTGCTAGAAATGGTTTTTTCCTAGTTGGACAAAATCCTATCGAAATAAAGGGTGTCAGTAACGCGGAAATGTTACGTACCACTTTGATTGACCAAGGAAAAAATGAGTTAAATATTTTAGAGTTTAATCGTCAACTTACAAGTCTTTGTGAAAAGTTAGAAATACCAAAAGAGTTTATTCATCGCGATATCAATTACAATATGAGTGGCGGAGAAAAAAAGAAAATGGAACTTCTTCATATGTGGATGTTAAAACCTAGTTTCATTATTTTAGATGAAATCGATTCAGGATTAGATGTGGATTCTTTAAAGTTAGTGGCTAGTTCTATTGTAGAGTATTACAAAGAATATAAACCAAGCATTTTAATTATTACCCATCAAAAAGCGTTACTAGATATTGTAAAACCAGAGTATGTACATATCCTAAATCATAAGACAATCATCCAAAATGGTGGATATGAATTAGCGTTAAAAATATTTAATGAAGGTTTTTCTGGGGCAAGCATTATAGATAGAAGTGATGCAAGTGAATAAAATAGTAGTAGAACAAAATGTATTAGTTTTACAGGAGGAAGATGTAGAATTAGAAATATTTTCCAATAATTTAGATTTGAAGGTTCAAGGGACTGTATATTGTGGAATAAAGTCATTTGCAAATAAAAAGTTAAATATTCTATTAGAAGAAAATAGTTATTTAACTATTGAATTTTTTATTCATACCGAAAACAGCAAAAGTAAAATTACGATTTTGAATCAAGAGAATGCAAAATTGGATTTACATTATGCTTGTACTTATGAGGGAGAAAATGAGTTAATTATTGATAATCAACTTAGTTTTTCAAATAACGATAACAAGATTTTAGTTCGGGCAGTGGAAGAGGATGGAACTCTTACAGTAAAAGCTGTGGGATGTATAGAAAAGGATACCAAAGACAATGTTTATTTAGAAGATATTAAAGCCATTACAAATCATAATAACAGAATAAAAATTATGCCAGATTTGCTTGTAAAAACAGATTCAGTAATAGCCGTTCATAATGCAACTATTAGTCCAATTGATTCGGAAGAACTATTTTATTTGGAAAGTAAGGGATTAGAAAAAAAGGTTGCTGAGTCTTTAATAAAAGAGGGATTTTTAAAAGGAATTGTGGAAAAAGAAGAAATAAAAAAACAGGGAGGTGATATTGTATGAATAGAGAAGATTTTCCAATGTTAAGTGGGGACATTGTTTATTTTGATAATGGAGCAACGACATTAAAACCAAAATGTGTGATTGATAAGACAGTAGAATATTATAGTAAGTACGGAGCAAGTAGTCATAGAGGAGATTATGATATTGCTTATAAAGTAGATCAAGAATATGAAGGAACAAGAGAAGCTGTACGTAGATATATTAATGCTCGATTTTTAGAAGAAATAGTTTTTACGGCTGGTTCAACGGAAGGGTTAAATTTAATTGTCAATGGTTTTTTTAAAGACTTATTAGAACCGAATGATGAAGTACTCATTACGAAGTCAGAACACGCATCTAACGTTTTGCCTTGGTTTCATCTAGCAAATACCAATGGGATTCGAATTGGCTATATTCCTTTAGATGATAACCATTATGTAACCCTTGAAAACGTTAAAAAAAGTATTACCCCTAATACGAAAGTGATTAGTCTTGCTTACATTACGAATGTAATTGGAGATATTCGTCCTATTAAAGAAATTGTAGAATTTGCTCATGCTCATAATATATTTGTAGTTGTGGATGCTGCCCAAAGTATTGGACATATTAAAACCGATGTACAAGATTTAGATGTGGATTTTCTATCGTTTTCTGCTCATAAAATGTGTGGACCAACGGGTGTTGGGGTTTTGTATGGAAAAAAAGAACTTTTAGAAAGTGTGGAACCTTTACTTCTTGGTGGGGGAATGAATGAATCGTTTGACAATGAACATGAAGTATATTATAAAGAACTTCCTACTCGTTTAGAGGCTGGAACGCCAAATATTGCAGGAGTCATTGCTTTTGGAGAAGCCATTAAGTATTTAGAAAATATTGGATTAGACACCATTGCTACCTATGAAAAAAATTTACGAAAGTATTTAGTAGATAAATTAATTACCATACCCCACATAGATATCATAAATATAGAAAGTGATAGTGGAATAGTATCTTTTAATGTTTCTGATATTTTTAGTCAAGATATTGCTTATTATTTGAATAAGTATAACATTTGTGTTCGTGCTGGAAATCATTGTGCTAAGATTTTGAAAAAAGAAGTGGGGGTTAACAATACAATCCGTGTCAGTTTATATTTTTATAATACAGTTGAAGAAGTGGATATGCTAGTAGAGTTATTAACAGATAAAGAAAAAATTTTAAAGGAGATGCTATAATGGATGAAAATATAAGAAGGGAAATCATTTTGGACCATTACCAAAATCCAAAAAATAGAGAAATGGTAGAAGATAAGCGTTATATTAAAGTAAATTCAAATAACGAATCTTGTATTGATAATATTGATATGTATATTTTAATAGAAGAAGGAATTATTAAAGATATTAAGTTTCAAGGAGAAGCGTGTGCGATTTCTACTTCTTCAACATCCATTATGATTACGAATTTAATTGGAAAGACAGTGAAGGAAGCATTAGATTATATAAACAATTTTGATGCTATGATAAATGAATGTGAGTACGATGAAGAACTATTAAAAGAAGGAATTGTTTATAATACAATTTATAAGCAAGGGAATAGAAAGCATTGCGCTATGCTACCTTATGTTGGAATGCGTAAAGTTTTAGAAGAATATGAAAATTAGAAAGAGAAAAATCATAATTCTCTTTTTAAAATACTTGCTAATTTAAAAAAAGGTTGTATTTCTATAAAATTATGATAAATTAAAGTTGTAGAACTTTAGGAACTCCTAATGCCTACCTAAATGGGTTGACATTTACTATTACTGTCTTTACGATAATAATAATAGTGGATGTCTTTTTTGTTCCTTTCGAATTGAGAATGAATCAGAAAATCCTCCCGAACAAACTGAATTAAGATTTCTCTTAATACAACCATAAGGCTCTCCTTTCTACTTGGAGATAAAAAGAATAGATTATGGTAGACATCAGAGTTCTAAAGCTCTGGTTATTTATAATAGCAAAGTTTTCAAAAAAGAAAAGAAAAAGCGTACGTCAAAATTCGACATATTTTTAGAATTGATTTATAATAGAAAAAAGTTCTGTGCTATGGAGGTATTTTAATGCATTTGTTTTTAAATTTTGTTTTTATTTTTTATATGGGGAGTACTATTGGGTGGATACTTGAACTTATTTTTAGAAGAGTGGTACACGGAAAATGGATAAATCCCGGTTTTTTGATTGGGCCATATCTTCCTATTTATGGTTTTGGTTTATGCGCTTTAACTGGTATTTATTTAGGAATTTCTTATTTTGAAATTTCTAGTTTGTGGGCCATTTTATTTATGGGAATTGCGATGACTTTAATTGAATTGATTGGAGGATTAAGTTTTGTGAATAAACCCGTAAAATTATGGGATTATAGTGATCGATGGTTAAATTATAAAGGAATTATTTGTCCGTTATTTTCCCTTATTTGGACAATGATAGGGGCATTATATTATTATTTTCTCGCTGGATATGTACTAGAAAAATTAGAATGGTTTCATAATAATTTATCCTTTTCTTTTGTATTAGGCTTCTTCTTTGGAATTATTTTAATTGACTATATTTATTCTACAAAACTATTATCTAAGATTAAAAAGTATGCTAAAGAGAATCAAATTGAAGTACGTTTAGAAGAATTAAAATACCAAGTAAGAGAATTACAAGAAAAAAGAAAAGAGAAATCTTCTTTCTTATTTGCTTTAAAATCATCAATGAATATTAAAGAATCATTAAATAAATATAAGAGAAAAAATAAATTGGAAAAATTTCGTAAGAAATTTAAGAAATAAAACTTGACAATTGCATACAATGTATCTTGACTTTGACAGTAAAAATGTGCAAACCTAGGTAAATAAAGGGTTTGCAC
>CAZIDI010000043.1:0-8574 GCA_964537805.1 uncultured Muribaculaceae bacterium
AAAAAAATAAAAGAATACATAAATGAATTTTTATCATTTGAGCATCCTACAAGGGAATTAATTGTTAATTTAATTGATAGAATAGAAATATTTGATGATAAGACTATAAATATAAAATTTACTTTTAATAATATCTAATGTAAAATGTAGTTGGTGATTAATTATGGATGATGAAGAATTACTTAAATATTTTACTAAAGAAGAACTTGAAGAAGGTGCAAAAGAATTAGAATATATGGAAAGTCATCTAGAAGAATATGAAAGTTATGAAAATATGGATGATTTGATAAAATCATTGAATGATGAAGAATAATAATTAGCACATAAAAAGCGTATCAGGGTATACGCTTGATATTACAAAGGAAAGATTCCATCACGAAATCTATTTGAGTGATCCAAGAAGATGTGATGTTAGTAAACTAAAAACAGTAATACGCCATCCTATAAAAAAGAAAAATAAAGAAGGAATACTTATGAAAACAAATCTTTGCTCTATTCCTTATGTTGAAAAAGTATTAAAAGGATTTACTAATATTGGTATTACTTGTGTAGAAGACTTACAAGGAAAAAATCCAGAAGAACTCTATCTAAAAAGTTGTGAATTTAAAGACTTTAAGGAAGATAGGTGTCTACTTTATATATTTAGAATGGCCGTTTATTAGCAGAAAATGAAATTCTTGAAGAAGAAAAATTAAAATGGTAGTATTGGAAAGACAAATAAATATACAAGATGCTATCATATTTGTAATAAAAGTGCAAAATAAATCAGTTTAGAAACGAAAAAGTGTGATAAAATAATATAGAATGAAATTGGTTATTAAAACCGATTTTTAAATGTTTTAACATTTGTAGTGTGGTGTTTTAAATGAGCAAAATAGAAAAGAAATATTTTATAGAATTAGATATCATTCGTGTACTAGCTTGTTTCGCTATTTTATTGTATTATTTGCATATTTTAAATGGTGGCTATTTAGCGGTTTGTATCTTTTTTGTAATGAGTAGTTATTTTTCTTGTATTCATGCTTTTAAAGATTCTAAGTTTTCTATTTTATCTTATTATAAAAACCGTTTTATAAAAGTTTATTTTCCTTTATTCTTTATTGTTTTTATCACAATAGCCCTTTTTTCTTTTCTTCCAAATAGTACTTGGTTTAATTTAAAACCAGAGACAACTTCTGTAGTCCTTGGATTTAATAACTTTTGGCAACTTAGCGCCAATTTAGATTATTTTGCTCGTGCTATTCATTCTCCTTTTATTCATTTTTGGTACTTAGCCATCTTAATTCAATTTGATATTCTATTTCCTTTCCTATATCTTTTACTACGTAAAATAGGGGATAAGATAAGTAAACTACTTCCTTGTATTATCACAGTTATTTTAGCCATTATTAGTTTTCTTTATTTTTATAAATTAAGTTTTGGAGAAAATTTACTTCTTTCTTACTACAATACTTTTGCACGTAGTTTTTCACTATTCCTTGGCCTTGCTTTAGGTTTTATTCATTCCTATTATGGAAGTATTCTTAAAAAAGAGTTTAAGAAAAATAGCAAAAGAATATTTGGTGCTTATCTAGCAGTTTTAGTGTTCTTATTTGTTTTTGTGAGTGCTAGTTCCCTATATTATTCTTTAAGTATGTTAGTGGTAAGTCTTATTACGTGTCGTATGATCGAATATGGAACATTAAAACCTACAAAAACAAAAAATATGTCCTTTTCTAAAAAACTAATTTCGTTTCTATCTAAGATAAGTTATGAAATTTACTTAATACAATACCCAGTTATTTTTTTCTTTCAACCTTTTTCCATTCCTTATCTATTAAAACTATGTCTTATTATTTTAGCAATCGGCATTCTTTCTTATCTTTTCCATTTTGTACTTTCTTTTCAAAAAAAGAAGAAGGGAAAGAAGATTTTAAAAATTTTATTTTGTCTTTTCCTGTTTCCTTTATATTTCTATGGAATTTATCAGCACGCAACTTGTGAAAATCATACTGAAGAAATGTATTTATTAGAAGAACAATTAAAAGAAAATGAACAAATGTTAAAAGAAAAACAAACTGAATATGAAAGCCATTTAAAAGAGGAAGAACAAAATTGGTTAAATACAGTAAATGACTTAGAAAATGGCGAAGAAAATCTCCCAAGTGTTGTTAAAAACTTACCGATTGTAGGAATAGGGGATTCGGTTATGCTAGGAGCAATCGATTATTTATACGAAACATTTCCAAATGGGTATATAGATGCAAAAGTTTCCAGAACCCCTTGGACTGCCAATGGAATTTTAGATGACCTGAACCAAAAAACATTAATAAATGGTCCTGTGGTATTTAATCTAGGTGCCAATGGGGATTGTTCCGAAACTTGTCGAAAACAAATGATTGAAAAATGCCAAGGCAATGAAGTTTTTTGGTTAACCGTTACGAATGATGATGTGCACATTAATACCAAATTAAAAAACTTTGCTTCTCAATACGAAAATGTTCATATTATTGATTGGGATTCTCTTTCCAAGGGGCATTTGGAATACTTTTATGCGGATGGAATTCATTTAACACCAGAGGGAAGAAAAGCCTACACCAAAGCAATTTATGATGCTGTTTACGAAGTCTATCTTGAAAAATTTTATACCCAAAAAGAAGAAATTCTAAAAAAACACGAAGAAGAGTTAAAAAATAAAATAAGTTTTTATGGAAATGATTTGTTGTTAAATGGCTTTTCCCAAATTCAACCTTTCTTTTTAAACGCTCAATTTAATACAAAGGGCAATTGGAAGTATGCAAGTTTGAAAGAGGAGTTAGAAACGGCTATACAAGAAAATACCTTACATTATAAAGTTGTTTTTGTATTTGATAAAAATGCCAATCTTAGTTCATTAGAATATCAAAAACTGATTGAAATCTGTAAAGAACACGAAATATATATTTTATCGATGGATCAACAAATAACCTATGCTTTATCAAAAATGAATATGGAAAACGTAACCATCTTGAATTTTTTAGAGGAAATCCAAACGCATAGTGAATATTTAATGACGGATCAAATACATTTAACAAATGAAGGCAATATTGCTTTAAGTTATTATTTGAGCGATAAATTAAAGTAGAATACCTTTTTAATCTTTCTTTAATAATTACAAGATACAATAAAAATGAGGTGAAATTATGCAGATCTTAATCGTTGAAGATGAATTTAATTTAGCAGATATTATCTCCAACCGACTAAAAAAAGAACATTATAAAGTAGATATAGTCACAAATGGAGAAGATGGCTTGTTTTATGCTTTAAGTGGCATATATAATTTAGTTATTTTAGATGTTATGTTACCTAAAATGGATGGATTTGCTATTTTAAGCCAAATAAGAGAGAAAAAAGTAGACATTAAAGTAATTATGTTGACAGCCAAATCAGAAATTGAAGATAAATTAAATGGCTTTGCTTATGGTGCCGATGATTATATAACAAAACCATTTCATATAGAAGAATTAGTAGCAAGAGTAAATGTACAACTTCGAAAAGAAAATAAAAACCATACAATGGAGTATCTAGAAGTAGGCAATGTAAGACTTTATTTAAAAACTTCTAAATTATTATGTACAAATACAAATGAATCTATTGAAATCTCATGCAAAGAATTTCTATTGTTAGAATACTTAATGCAAAATAAAGGCATTATTCTTTCTAAAGAACAAATTTATGATAGAGTATGGGGCATAAACAATGAGTATGAATCGAATAATCTAGAAGCATATTTATCTTTTATTCGGAAGAAATTAAAAATTATTGATGCTAATGTTTTTATTAAAGCAGTAAGGGGACTTGGGTATAAGTTAGAGGTGAGTGATGAATAAGTTAAGAAAGAAAATATTTTGGACACTACAGATTATTCTTTCTTTATTTTTATTAAGTATTTTATTTCTATTTCATTATCAAAATTATAATAGGGAAAAAGGAAATATTGAACAAAATTTAGGAAGAATGAATAATGGACTTAATTTAGAGCCAAAAAATAAAGAGAGTGTACCAAAATTTGAAAATGAAGACTCTTGGAAAGAAATCATCAACACAAAAAACCCTAAACGATTCATCGATGCAAAAATTTACACCATACTACTAGATGAATCAAATCAAATTGTAGATGTGATCAGCCATACCGAAGATGGTCTTGTAAAAGAAAATATAGAAGAAATAGCCAAGAAAATCCTCATAAAAAATAACAAAAATACAACGTATATCGGGAATTTATATTTTAACGATTTTTCTTATCAATATATTCAAAATCATCATATTACCTTAATTGATACGCACGATGTAAAAGCAAGGTTATTATCTTCATTAGAAATAACAATTGTTTTATTTCTTCTGGCAGAACTTATTATCGTTTTGCTTTCTAAAAAGTTATCAGAATGGAT
Source organism: uncultured Muribaculaceae bacterium (assembly GCA_964537805.1). Lineage (GTDB taxonomy): Bacteria > Bacillota_I > Bacilli_A > RF39 > UBA660 > MGBC108787. The sequence goes on from CAZIDI010000043.1 coordinate 4,410, forward strand.
TATCAAACCTGTAGAAAAAAGTTTTTATAAACAAAAACAATTTATTGCAGATGCTTCTCATGAATTAAAAACTCCTTTGTCAGTCATTATGGCTTGCGCAGAAACTTTGAAAGTAGAGAAAAAAGAACAAAAATGGTTAGATCATATAAAAACCGAAGCAGAACAGATGAGTAAATTGATTTGTAATTTATTAGAACTTGCCAAAGTAGAAAATGAAAACAAAAGTATCAAAAAAAATGTGGACCTTTCTAAAGTCGTAGAAAAAGCAATACTTCCTTTTGAAAGTCTAGCCTATGAAAAAAGTATTCCATTAGAGTATACGCTAAATGAATCTATTTATTTTGAATGTAATAGTGATGAAATAAGGGAACTTGTAACCATTTTGTTAGATAATGCAATGCAACATAGTGTGCAAAAAGGAAAAATTATTGTCAATTTAAAACAAGAAAAAAATACAATTTTATTAGAAGTTATCAACAAAGGAAAACCAATTCCAAAGGGAGAAGAAGAAAAAATCTTTGAAAGATTTTATAGAGTAGACAAATCTCGAAATAGAAATTTAAACCGATATGGTTTAGGACTTGCTATTGCTTCCTCTATTGTTACAAATCACGAGGGGGTTATTAAAGCATTTTCTGCCAATGGTTTTACAACATTTCAAATTCTTTTCAAAAAAAAGAACATTAAGAGTAATTTTTAATGTTCTTTTAATATTTCTAGAATATACTTTTGGATGTATTAGAAAGGAAAGATGAAAATTGTATATTTTAAAAAATGCTCTTGTATCTATTACAAGAAATAAAGGAAGAAATATTTTAATTGGGATAATTATTCTCGTAATTGCTTGCAGTTCTACGATTACTTTAGCCATTCGTAACACAGCAAATCAGTTAGTACGTGATTATGAAGAATCTCATAATGTAATGGCAAACATTTCTTTTGATAGAAATGCACTTACCAAAAACTTTAAAGGAGGAGAAGATGCCCAAAAAGAGAATATTGAGGCTTTTAACAATATAGAATCACTTCACATTGAAGATGTAAAAAATTATGCTGATAGTACGTATTTAAAAGATTTCTATTATTTGTATGCTACTTCTTTAAATAGTGATACTTTAACAAAAGCAACCGATTCTTACGAATATGAAGTAGAAGATAAACAAACTACAACTTCTTCTTCGACAACAACGACAGGTGGAAATTTTGGAAAGGAACATAATGGCGGAGAACGTCATACTACCATTAACAATAATACAACGACTATAATTACAAAATCAAAAGAAGTATTCCAAAGTGCTAGAAATTTTACTGGAGATTTTGAAATTGATGGTTATTCTTCCTATGATGCAATGACTTCCTTTTTGGAGGGAACCTATAAAGTTACAGAAGGAGAAATGTTTAGCGCATTTGATATTTTTGAATGTGTAATCAGTGAAGAATTAGCCACCTTAAATGAAATAAATGTTGGAGATAAGATTCGTTTTACAAATCCAAATGATAGTAAAAAAACATATGAGTTTACAGTAACTGGAATTTATACGGATAACTCAAGTACTGATGATACCCAAAATATGTATTCTCTTTCTGCTAATAAAATCATTACGGGAAGTGAAGTTATTGAAAAATTAGTTGAAGAGGATAGTACTCTTGTTACCGACATAACACCCACTTTTATTTTAAATAGTAAAGAAGATATTGAAGCCTTTACAAATGAAGTAAAAGAAAAAGGTTTAAATGAATATTACACTGTAAGTACCAATTTAGAAGAATTGCAAACCGCAACCCATTCTATAGAAAACGTGAAAACATTTGCTACTACATTTTTAATCATTACCCTTATTATTGCAGGAGTTGTTTTATTTGTAATTAATATGATTAATATTCGAGAAAGAAAGTACGAAATTGGTGTTTTGCGTACAATTGGAATGAAAAAAAGTACTTTAACTTTCCAATTCCTATTTGAACTTTTGCTTGTTTCCTTTATTGCATTAGCGATTGGGGCAGGAATTGGGTCTTTATGCAGTGTTCCGGTTTCCAATCATTTACTTGAAAGTGAAATTGCTAATAGTCAAGAACAAAAAGAAAATGTTAATAAAAATTTTGGCGAAAAAATGCCAGATGCAGAGCAGGAAAATAGAATTGAGCAAATAAATGGAGTTGCTAGTATCGAAGCATTTGATAGTATGAATGCAACAGTAGATATAATCGTAGTACTCGAATTATTTGGCATTGGAGCACTTTTAACACTTGTAAGTTCTTTGGCATCTATGATAAGTATTCAAAAATTTTCGCCACTTACGATATTAAAGGAGAGAAGTTAATGGAAAAGAAAAAAATCTTAAAATTATCTAATGTTAGTTATCGCTATGCTGATGCAGATAAAAACGATTATGTATTAAAAGAGATTAACTATGTTTTTGAATTAGGAAAAGTTTATGCAATTAAAGGAAAAAGTGGAAGTGGAAAAACAACTTTATTATCTTTAATTAGCGGATTAGAAAAAGGCTATGAGGGAAATATTTTATATGATGAGAAAGATTTAAAAACAATCGACTTAGATACGTATCGTAATACTTATGTGGGAATAGTGTTTCAAAGTTATAATTTGTTGCCACATTTGACAGCATCAGAAAATATCATACTTTCAATGGATATTAGTAAAGTAAAAGTAGAAAATAAAAAAGCGCGTGCTATAGAACTTATGAAAAGTGTTGGATTAGATGAAACATTTGCTAATCGCCGTGTACTAAAACTATCTGGAGGAGAACAACAAAGAATAGCTATTGCAAGAAGTCTATCTTACAATCCTAATGTCATTCTTGCTGATGAACCTACAGGAAATTTAGATAAAGAAACAGAGGATGAAATTTTAAAAATATTTACAGATTTAGCTCATAAAGAAAATAAATGTGTAATTATTGTAACACACTCTAAAAATGTTTGCGATAATGCCGATGAAATTTATGAATTAAAGAATAAGAAATAAATTGAAAAGTAAAAATGGAAATAAATGAGAAATTTAATTTCCATTTTTATTTATATTGTATTTATACATAAGTAAAGTTCTTTTTGATGTACTCTTTTTATGCTACAATATTTGATAGAAAATGTAAAAAATAATAAAAGAAAGTGAGAAATACAATGCGTAATTTAAGTAAAGAATTTGAAAATAAAAAGATAGAAAAAGAAAAACTATTAAAATATGGATTTATTTTCAAAAATGATAAGTATATTTATGAAACGTTTATTTGTAATCATCAGTTTCAAGTAGTGATAGAAATTTCAAAAGAAAAGCAAACTGCCCAAGTAATCGATTTAGAATTAAAGGATGTAGAAGGTGCCAAAGGTAATTTTGTTGGGAAAGTAAAAGAAGAATATGAATCTATTATTACGGACATTATAAATACGTGTACCATTAATGATGTGTTTAAAAGCAAGCAAGCATTAGAAATCATAAAATATATTAAAGAAAAATATAAGGATGATTTGGAATATTTATGGAAGAATTTTCCTAGTAATGCCATATGGCGAAATAAAAAAATCAAAAATGGTTTGGGCTTTTAGTAGTTCTTAATGAAAGCAAATTGGGATTAGAATCGGATAGAATCATTGAAATCATTGATTTACGATACCCAAAGGAAAATATTAAAGAAATCATTGACAGTCAAAAAGTATTTGCTGGATACCATATGAATAAAACAGTTGGATTACGATTCGGCTTGATGGAAGTGTTCCTATTGAAGAAATCTATGAGCTTATAGATAATAGTTATACAATTTCATTAAAATAATATGGAATGAAAACTAAAATAGTTCCGATAAAAAACAATTGAATTTTAAAACTCAATCCTTTATAATTAAATTAGTAAGTGTTACCAAATTGATAACGCCTTACGTTGTTGGAAGACGCTATACCGAATATCAAGTAAAATCTAGGTGTTTGGTATGGCGTCTGTTTTTTATATTAATTGAAGCAGTGCAACAATTAACGTAATTATAATGAATAAAAGTACAAAAACTAAAAATTGTAAAGTATCTTTTTTCATAACTACCGCCTTCTTTACTATGTACCCCCTGAGTTTTAAAATCATGATGTATGCATATGCAAGAATAAGTAGTAAGGCGCCACGAATTGGTAACACGAGTCGTTATTATAAAGAAGAAAA
>CAZIDI010000044.1:0-8531 GCA_964537805.1 uncultured Muribaculaceae bacterium
CCTATGACCCCCTGCTTGTAAGGCAGGTGCTCTAACCAACTGAGCTAAGCGCCCAAAATATGTACTGGACATAATCAACTATAACAAAATAGTTAAATTATGTCAATACAGAAAAATTAATTTTTATTAAAATATACGTCATACCAGATTAAAAATACATAAATATTGTAAATTTTGCGTCCGTTGTTTCTAATATTGTTATAATGTTCTGTCAATAAATCGTTAATATGTTCTTGATTAAAGAATTCACTTACAAACGGTTTATTAAACATTTCTCTTACTTTATTATAGTATTTTTCTTCCTTAATCCATTTAGAAAAAGGAACTGGAAAACCTAACTTTCTTCTTTTCGACCACTCTTCTGGAATACTATCGTGAGCAATATCCCGAAATAAATATTTAGTTTGCTTATCTTTTACTAAATATTTCGTAGGAATTTGTTTGGCATAACGAAACAATACACTATCTAATAATGGTACACGTAACTCAACAGAGTTTGCCATAGTCATCTTATCTGCTTTTAACAAAATATCTTGTGGTAACCAAAAATGCATATCAATATACATCTTCTTTGTCACATCATCTAAATTTTTTACTTTATCATAATAAGGCTTAATGACATCTGCAATTGTTTCATCACTTCTTAAATTTTCCGCTAGCATTTCATTTGCTTCTTCTTCACTAGAAAATGTCCCGTGTCCGATATAGCGCTCATAAAAAGGTCTTCCATATAATTTTAATGTATTTTGCCCTGGAAAATGAGGAAGAGGGCTTATTATTTTGGCAATCGTTTTTCTAAAAACTAAAGGAAGTTTTGTATACATACGAAGAATAGTCGGTTCATAATATTCATTATAGCCAGCAAACATTTCATCACTTCCCTCTCCCGATAACACGACTTTAACTTTTTCGTGAGCAAGGCCTGATAAAAAGTACAAAGGAACGGTAGAAAGATTAGCATGTGGTTCATCCGTATGATACATAATAGTTGGCAAGATATCGAAAAATTCATCACTGGTAATTTTCTTTTGGTAATTTTTAATATTTAGCATCTCAGATAAATCTTTTGCAAACATCGTTTCATCAAAACCAGGCATATCAAAGCCTACAGAAAATGTTTTATCTGGACGTGCAACACTTACAACATAAGAAGAATCAACTCCTCCAGACAAATAAGAACCTACCTCCACATCACTTGTTGTTTGATGGTACCTTATCGAATCTTCTAAAATGCTTTTTAATTCCTTTTTATACACATCATATGGTTTATCACTTTTCTTATAGTCAACTTTAAAGTATTCGTGTATTGTCATTTTGCCATTTTTGTACTTAAAATAATGTCCTGGAAGCAACTTATACACTCCCTTAAAGAACGTTTCTTCGTGAACCGAATACTGAAAAATTAAATACATTTTTAAAGCATCTGTATTTACCTCTTTTACAAAATCAGGGTGTTCTAAAAAAGACTTAATCTCAGAGCCAAAGAAAAAATTACCATTCTTTTTATAGTAATAAAAAGGTTTAATACCAAAACGGTCTCTAGCCCCAACTAATTCTTCGTTCTTTTTATCGTAAATGACAAAGGCAAACATACCTCTAAGTTTTGAAAATAACTCTTCTTTATATTCTTCGTACCCGTGTAAAATAACTTCTGTGTCCGTTTTGGTTTTAAACGTATGCCCTTTTTTTACTAATTCTTCTTTAATGCTTTCATAATTATAAATTTCTCCATTAAAGACAATGGCTAAACTCTTATCCTCATTAAATATCGGTTGAGCACCACTCTTAGAAAGATCGATAATCGAAAGCCTTCTATGCCCTAAAGCCACATTCTCATCTACATAAAAACCTTCATCGTCTGGTCCACGATGTTGTATTCGATCCGCCATTTTCTTGATAATTTCTTTTTTTTCTTTTTTATTTTTTTTATCTACAAATCCTACAATTCCACACATTTTATTCACCTATTTCCAATAACCATTTTTGTATTCTTTATAATAATGAAACCAACGTTTTCGTAGTAGTAAAAAACGTTTGAAGTTTTTATCGAACGGACAATCCATTGGTTTTACAACAGACTTCCACATCTTTAAGGCTTCTTTTTTAAACGTTTCATTATATATATACTTCTTAACAACCCCTTTTGGTACAAAAGATAAAAGAACTTTTTCCTCTAAAAAGGTATATTTATTTTCTTTTTGATTTAAAAGATCATCTACTAAAACGCGTACCAAGTTTTTCCCAAGCGCTGCAACGTAATAACTGCATCTTCCTTGCCTGGCATTAATTTCAAGTACTTTAAAAGTGTTATCCCGTACATCATATTTCATATCTACTTCTGCAAATCCCGTATACCCAATACGTTCCATAAACGACTTTATACTGGTAGACATTTTTTTAACATCACCACTAGTCGTATTAAAACCATTAATTAAAACGGCCGCATTTCCTACCATCGATTTGGTTCGTTCTTGTAAGCCTATTTGTGCAAAACTCATAAACTCTACTTTTCCTTTATGATTTACGTATACCACTGCATCAAAAAGATTAGAATCATCTCCTGGGATAAACTCTTGTAAAATCATCTTATCTGTATATCCACCTTTTTGAATGAGATTTAAAGTCTCTTTCACTTCTTTTTCACTATTTAATTTATAAATCTTATTTTTACCTTCAAATTTTAAATGATTGTACATAACTACATTGGCGGGCTTTAAAACAACGGGATACGTTAACTTTGGAATTTTTCCCTCTTTACTGCAGTCATAATAGATTGTCTTTGGGAATTGAAGTTCAGAATGCGCATATGTTTTATAAAACATTTCTTTATTGGTTAAACTTTTGATTACATCTACACTTGGATAATTGTACACATATTGTTTACTAATTTTATCTTTATTTTCAGAGATATATTCGGCATATGTTTCATTGGTACTAACTAGAACAATTTTTTTACCTTTATGTTCTTTTGAAAAACGAGTTAATGTATTTAAAAATGTATCTATCTCCCATAAATTACTTACATATTCTACATTTAAGATATTAGAAAACTTGGTAAATGCTAGTCTATCTTTTCCAATCAAATAGGCTTTTTTATGATATGCTTCATAACAACATCTTGCCATATAATAAGCATTTGGGTCAGTTCCTAAAATTAAGACTTCAAAATCCATAACTTTATCCTCCTTATCATTCTGCGCTACTTTTAATCACTAAATTATTAATATCAAAATCTTGAAACTCGCTTAAAAATAAAGGTATAAATCTTTCGCATTTGCAAATTTCTTATTATCATCTTTTTCTTGAAAACATTTCATTAATTTAGTAATAATTCTTGATTAGGCAGTTTTTGAATATTATATTTTTCTCTATATATTTCATTAGTAAATATCTTTTCTATTTTATTCAAAGGAATAGATGGTATTTGTTTATTATAAAAATAACTTTCAATTCTTTCCAAAAATATATGATAACTAAAATCTATATCTTCATGTTTGTTATATTTGGACTCTAATTCGTCATAACCATCCCAAACACTATAACAATTCATTTTATATTTGAAGCCATCCACATTAGCGAGATTATTAAAATTAGTATTATTTTTAGCAATATTAATTAATTCTTGAACTGAACCATCTTTATCATACAGAATTTTAGCATTAACAAAAATCATTGTTGTAGATATATGATAATCTTGAAGTCCTTTTTCCATATAAGATAGTATTTTTCTTTTAGGGTTTATAAAGTACTCAATTAAAAAACCATCTATATTTTTGTTTCCCCTTTCTCTCCAGTTTGTTTCATCTTTTGTGACAATATAAATATCAATATCACTATTTTCATCATTGTTTCCAGTTGCATAACTTCCTGTTAATATAGCCCCTAAAAAATAATTTTCTTTTTTATAATGTTCTAAAAATTTTTCTACTGCTTTTTGCCATTTATCCATAAAAAATCCCTCTTTTCTTGCCCTTAAGTCTTTTATTATTTTCTTCCTAGATAAAAATTATCTTAGGTGCTATCTTAGGTGTTATCTTAGGTGCTAATATTTTATTTCTACCTCTTCGCTACCCTTTGCGTGCACTCTTGGAACACGGGTGGTAATACTACTAAATAAATGTTGGGCATTTGTATGTAGCCTCGTTTTTACTTCATTAATAGTAATAGTATCTCCAAAAATTTCTACTTTATCTTTTACTTTAATAGAACTATCTACTAAAACCATCAACATATCCATAGCATCTGCAACGATTGGGTATTTTTTATTACGAATAGAAACAAAACCATATTCTTTCGTAACACCATCAGCATAGCCTATTGGAATTGTCGCAATATAACCATCTTCTTTTACAAAATAACTTGCGTTATATCCAACCACTTCTCCTTTAGTAACTTTACGAAGTGCTATTACATTCGAATAAAGAGAAAATGCCGTTTTTAACTTCAAATCATTTTCTAAAATTGTCTTGCTTATATGGAATTTTTTGACATAAAAATTTCGTTTTATATTTCGTAATGTAACTTTAAAGCCAGTACCCTTTTTTCTACTTCCACTAAAGCCAAATAAAGAAATTCCTAAACGTACTCCATTAGCAAATGATAGTTTTTCGTGGGTAACAAAAGTTAAACTTCTATCTAAGTGCACAATGGGAATACTTGCTAAATCGATATCTTTTGTAAGTTCTAAAAACTTTTCTACTTGTCGGTCGTAATAAAAATCATTTACACCAGTCGTTGCAAAATGGGTATAAATGCCCTCCAAAAACAACTTCTCATTTTTACTAATAATCTTTACGGCTTCTTTCACTTCTTTGCTTTCTTTAAATCCTAAACGATTCATCCCAGTATCTAATTTTAAATGAATCCTTAATTCGTATGGCAAATCGATTTTATTTAAGTTTTTCAAATACTCCATACTCTCAACTGTGAGCGTAATTTTATTATTAATTGCATCATCTACAAACTCTAAAGGAATCGGTTCCAAAACAAGAATCGGTGTATCGTTCGTAAATTTACGTACCATTAATGCCTCTTCCAAAGAAGAAACAGCAAAATAATTAATTCCCCCTCGAATAAAGTCTTGCACTACTTTCATTCCGTGCCCATAAGCATTATTCTTGACAACCCCAATATAATACTTGTATTCATCATATTTATTTTTTATTTCTTTTACATTTTCTTCTAAAATTTTACCATCTATTTTGGCATATGTTTTTCTGTACATAAAAAATCATCCTTTCTACTAATTATACCCAAAATACTTCAAAAATGGAATATTTTGCCTTCAATTTTCCTTTTTGAAGGAAAAAATGATAAATTTGAAGCCACAATTTGCCAAATTAGACTTTTGACAATTCGCATTTCTTTTCTATAATGGATTTTATGAATGAAGATTTTTTTATTATTAATGGTTATCCTTTAGATGAGCAGCAAAAAAATGCCATCTTAAATACCACAAAATATTCTTTAATTGTGGCAGGAGCAGGAAGTGGAAAAACGCTCACTATGATTGGCAAAATTAAATATTTACTAGAAATTAAAAAAGTAAAACCAGAAGAAATTCTATGCATTTCGTTTACCAATGCATCCGTAAAAAGTTTAAAAGAAAAAATTAAAAACGAAAAAATAAACGTTTTTACTTTCCATAAACTAGCCCTTTCTATTTTAAAAGAAGAAGAGAAATTTTTTGATATAACTCCGGATTCTTATTTAGAAAAAACGATTTCTACCTTTTTTTACAATTTTGTATGGGAAAACAAATTTTTAAAAAAGCAATTTTTAAAACTTCATAAAAAAATATTCTTAACTCAAAAACAATACATCACTTTTTTAAAAACAAAACTGCACTTAGAGCAGGAAAAACGAATTGCCACTTTTATTTCTTTATTTAACACCAACAATTTGGATTACGAAACATTCAAAACGTTTTTTAAACATTCTAAAAATAACCCTCTTTTATTTTTAATTTATGCTATTTTAAACTACTATGAAAGAGAAAAAGAAAGAAATCATTACTGCGATTTTGATGATTTAATAAAAGAAGCAATGCAACTTTGCAAAGCAAAAAAGATTTGCCACTACAAAGAAATCATAATCGATGAATTTCAAGATACTTCCAAATTGCGTTTAGATTTGATAAGAGATGTTGTTAAAAATAGCGATGCCAATTTAACCGTGGTAGGAGATGACTTTCAGTCTATATATAAATTTTCTGGATGCGATTTAAATATATTTTTAAACTTTCAAAACTATTTTAAAGGAGCCAAAACATTTAAAATTGAAAATACCTATCGTAATAGTCAAGAACTTATCGAAGTTGCTGGAGATTTTGTTATGAAAAATCCTTTACAAATCCAAAAAAATTTAAAATCACAAAAACATTTAGAAAAACCTATAAAAATCATAAAATATATAACTCCAAACAATATTCTTTTCAAAACAATTCAATATATAAAAGAGGGTGAAATTTTAATTCTTGGAAGAAACAATTTTGATATATACACATTTTTGCCGAAAGAAAAAATCACTTGGTTAGAAAATGGCTACTTTAAACTTGAAAATTGTAATTCTACTCTGCGTTATTTAACTATTCACAAATCAAAAGGTTTAGAAAGTGATAATGTGATTTTAATTAATTTAGTGGATAGTGAAATAGGGCTTCCCGCCAAAAGAAAAAGCTCTAGTATTACCTATTTAATTCAAGAAAATGAAAGATTTTTATATGAAGAAGAAAGAAGACTTTTCTATGTTGCCCTAACTAGAACTAAGAATAATTGTTATTTACTTGTCCCTTATCGACACCCTTCTGTTTTTATAAAAGAAATAAAAAAATACCAAAACTATATAGAACATATTCCTTTATAGTTTTGGCTTCATTTTCATTTTTACAAAATTATTTTTTAGAGGCTTTAGATACTTTATGATTTAATTCTTCAATAATTTGATTTTTTGTATAATTATTATGGCAAATCACGATAATAACTCCAAGAGCAGTAATCACTAAATTCCAAATAACAACAGCAACTGTATTGCTTGTACTTTCCTTTTTTTCCTCTTTGTTGATTTCTTCAAATACATCGTAACGGTCTTTACTATTATATAAAGTAGTAATAGCAGATTCTATTTCACTATTTAGCGAATCTCCATATCCTAAAAAAGTCTTATCTCCGATAATAATATAAGGTACTCCACCTGCTTCATCTCCTAAAAAAGGGGCTACCGTATTTAAAAGATTTTTATTATTCGTATCATACCAAGTTTCAAAAGTAACAAGTTTAAATTGATCCTTATAATTGCTTAACAATGTAGTACTAACATAATTTAAGAAATCTTGGCAATGGACACATCCTTTTCCGCGAAACATATAAATAGTAATTTGGTTATCATTTTCTTTATAATCCCCTAAATCATAACTGATTCCTTCATCTTTTAAAGTTTCTTCTAAATTCATTGTAGTATAATCCTCTAAATTAATTTTTTCTGCAAATACAGAGATAGGAAAACAAAGTATTGCTATTAACAAAACAATCATTACATTCTTTCTCATTTTTTCTTCCTTCTTTCTTTTTCATTATTATAACGCATCTTTATTAATTTTTCAAAAAGATTAGACTTGCAAATCCTTTTCATATAAATTTTTATAAAAGGAACAAACTCGAAGGAGTTCTTTATGGGTACCACTAGCCAAAATCTTACCATCTTCGACTACAAAAATTATATCACTATCTATAATTGTTGATAAACGATGAGTAATGCTCTAGCAACTGCAACTTGTAAATTTACAAGAGTTTTTCTATACACAACACTATAGAGTGACGTTTTAAAATAGTAAAGAATATACAAAACAAATTCTATTCCAAATACAGCAAATGCAGAAAAGAAAAGTTGTTACATTACTCCATCTGTAATATTTAAAATAATTTTAGCAGATACTAAAGGCAAAATTGTCCCAATAATGCTTCGATAATACTTACTGCAGCATAACCTACTAAATTCCATTTTGCATCTTTTATATATTGCCAAGTTCTTTAAACATTTTGAAAAAAATTAGCATTATCCTTTTTTGTCATTTCTTACTCCTCTTTATTAAGTAAACATAATAAAACCAAGCACAGAGGCTTGGATTCAATTCCTATGGTGCCCAAGGCCGGACTTGAACCGGCACGGGCTTTAACACCCGCAGGATTTTAAGTCCTGTGCGTCTACCTATTCCGCCACTTGGGCATTGGCACTTGTCTTAATTTAATAAGACTATTTAAGTATAATATTAAAAATTAAAATAATCAAGACTTTTTAAAGCAAAATTAGCCAAAAAAACACATTTTATTGGTTGACACATAAAAAAGTACTATGATATAATCAATTTGTTGTTGGAGGAATACCCAAGTCTGGTTGAAGGGACTGGTCTTGAAAACCAGGAGGTCGCGTGAGCGGCGCAGGGGTTCGAATCCCTTTTCCTCCGCCATTTAATTTTTATTTATCGCGGGATGGAGCAGTTCGGTAGCTCGTCGGGCTCATAACCCGAAGGTCGT
>CAZIDI010000045.1:0-8415 GCA_964537805.1 uncultured Muribaculaceae bacterium
GTTTTTTATTTTTCGTAAACTTCTCTAACTTTCCTGGGTTTCTTTTACTTTCTAAATAACCCCCCCCCCGGTTGTTTCCTGAAGTTGGGAGGTTTAATTTTTCTTTTTTCATTTTTCTCCTCCATCTATTATGCTTTCATCTTACCATATATTTTTACAAAATAAAATAACTTTTTTATACAAAGTTATTTTAGTTTTTCTATAGCTTCTTCCAAAGTTTTTACGGGAATCACTTCTAATTTCAATTTTTCTTTTTCCTTTATTTCTTTTGCTTCTTCATAATTTTCTAAAGGGCACAAAAAGATTTCAGCTTTTGCTTTTTCAGCCCCTAAAAGTTTGTATTTTACCCCTCCTATTTCACCAATATTTCCATCAACATCAATTGTTCCCGTTCCTACAATATTTCTTCCCTTGGTAATATCCTCTTCTGTTAAGGCATTGTAAATTGATAAAGCAGTCATAAGTCCCCCACTAGATCCAGATTCACTTGCTTTCGTTTCAATGGTTAATTTAGGAACTGTTTCATATTCATATTTACTAGCAATTGAAATTCCGACTTTTAAAGTATTTTCGATTTCATAAATTTTTGCATGGCATTGGATTTTCTCTTCTCCTCTTAATACTTGAAAGGTAACTTCTTCTTCTTTTTTTAAAGAATTAATATAGTTTTGTAATTCGGAAAGTTCCCCAAATTCTTTGCCATTCACATTTAAAAGAATATCTCCTAGTTCTAAATCGGTTTGAGCTTCTTTTGTGATATACGTCACCATATGGTTTATCTTTTTTATTTTAATTTCTTTTCCCGCTAGTTGATAAGCACTAATGGTGGCATTATCTAACCCTTCTTCTAATAATAAATGATCTCGTTTAATGGATTCATCCACACTTTCATTTTCCATAGTAATACTTTTAGATTCTACTAAATCCCAATTGGGAAGCACAAAAGATAAAAGAACAAAAGGAATGTTGCCTTTCATCATCGAAACATATGCCATTGATAAGGAACCACCCGTTTCATATCCATTTTCGACAGAAACTCTTTCACTTAAATCAATTGTTCCTCCGGGTCTATAAACAACAAAAGGAAGTTCATAAAAGAAAAATACAAATAGCAGAACAATTGTTAATAAAAATTTATAATTTTCCTTTATGGTTTTCTTGATTTTTTCATATACTTTATTAACCATTGGTATCACCATTTTAATTATAGCAAAGGAAGGGCTTTTTATGAAAACTTTTTTTAAAAATAATCTTTATCTTTTCATTATCCTATTTTTTCTTTTTTTACTTTTTCAAAATAATATTGTTTTTAAAAATTGTATTTTAAATGGTTGCCTTCTTTTTTTTGAACAAGTATTTCCTTCTCTTTTTCCTATGTTTATCCTAAATGATTTGTTGCTCAATTATAACTTTTTTTTCTGGATTGAAAAAACAATTCACAAAATTTTTAAAAAACTATTTGGATTTTCGAAATGTGCCTCCTATATTTTTGTAATGTCTATGACTTCTGGAACTCCTACCAATGCTTATTTAACAGCAAATTTAGTAAAAGAAAATAAAGTATCTAAAAAAGATGCTGGTATTATTCTTGCTTATTCCTGTTTTTTAAATCCCTTATTTTTATTTACAATGTTAAATTTCATTTTTCATCATCAAGGAACGGCGATTAAATTAATTTGCATTCATTATGGTCTTAATTTTTTTATTGCCTTTCTTTTTCGAAAATACCCCTATGAACAAAAAGAATTTAAAACAAGTACTCCTAAAAATTTCACTTCTACTCTTTCCAAAAGTTTAAAAAGAAGTACAGATACTTTATTTCTTATTTTAGGAACTATTATTTTTTATTTTATTCTCTGTGAAGGGATAAATCTTTTTATTAATTCTCCACTTTTAAATTGCTTGATGAATGGAATCTTAGAAGCAACTGGAGGACTTGTAAAAATCTCTTCCCTACAAATAAATAACCACCTGAAAGAAATCCTAGTAAGTCTATTCATTTCTTTTGGTGGTCTTAGTATTCATTCACAAATTCAAAATATAATAAGTGAAGTGGGAATAAGTGCACACTCCTTTTTTTTAGGAAGATGCCTCCACGCTTTCTTATCCACATTGATCTGCATCATAATACCCTAAATTTTCTTTATTTGGGAATGCCGAATCTAAATTTTCTACATCCTTTTTTTCTCCTAGATAAAATAATTCTAAATCATCTATATAATTTTTCTTTTTACTATTAACAATCACTGGAATTGTCATTTTCATATAGAAAAACTCTCCCTCCAAATGTAAAGGAATACTTGTATTATAACTTACACAATTAATACCCAATTTGGTATTTTCATTTTCTTTTTCTAAATTCCATTTTTCAGTTCCAGTATTGTTCGTATAAGTAACGGAATCTGATAGAACAGTCAGTCTTCCTGTAGTATGATCAGCATAAGTAAATTCTACGACAAATTCCCCACCATTTTGCGTTCGATCAGTAAGCCCAATTAACTTTCTCTCTAAAAAATCTTCTTGGATTTTTTTTAAAATAATGGCTCTTGTTTGTTGATTTGCTCGATTAAAATCAGAACTATTTTCGCTATATCTTACATCTACAAGCAAACGAAACAAAAACATAATTACAATGGAAATTAAGGCAATGCTTATAATGAGTTCCACGAGTGTTATACCCTTATTATTTAATTTCATTGTATTTCCCCCAAACTAATAGTGGCATAATTATAGACGCAATCTTCTCCTGCGCATCTTTCCCCCTCTTTTGTTTCGGCATACTCCACAATTATACGATACCCACTCAAATTTTCTCCTCCAATGGTTTTGATATAAGCAGCAGCTGTATCGTTTACTTGTAAAAGGGCTTCGCATACCCCACTTGGATTTTTACAATTTTGTAAAGTGCTCAAATCATTATAAGTTAAATAAAGATTATGAACGTGCAATTCTTCCATTAAATTTTCACATAGTCCTTTATTATCTTCTTCGTTAATAAAAATATTACTTGTACATTGAAAACCAGTAAAAAGAGAAAGCTTCGTTGTATCGTCTTTGTTTAAACCCATACTCACCATATCCAAACGAAAGTTTTTAAAAAATTTTTCTAAATAATAAGTACGATACAAATAGGCAGAATCATTATAATGAATTCTCGTTTTTTCTTTTCGAATCAAAGCACTATAAGTAGAATAAAGCATAAGTAAAGATGCTGTTAATACAGCAACTACAATCAAAGTTTCTATAAAAACAAATCCCTTTTTCTTCTCCATATGGCCACATCCTATTGTATTCATTATAGTAAAATAGATGCATTTTGTAAAGTTTCATTTCCCCCAAAAAAAACATATAATACCATAGGTGATTATATGTATAACAATAGACCTTGCCCTCCACCTTGTAATAACAATCGTGGTGGTGGTTTTTTTACCATTATCGCTATATTTGCTTTATGCATTTTAATTTTTTATCAACTTTTAATAACACTTATCTTACCACTTCGTTTTAATATTTTTATTTTACTTTTAGAAATCTTTATTTTAATTTTTCTCTTGTACCGCGTAATATGGCCGCACTAATTCTTCGGTAATAAAAATATAGTCTAAAGATTCCCTAACCATTTTGCAATCCTTAAATTCCTCTTTCGTAAATTCTAACTTTTTAGGAATAGAAATTAAGATAAAAAATAGTTTTTTTTCATCTTCAGTTAAACTTACCTTTTCTAAATATCTAGAAAACACAACATCAAAATGAATTGTAAAGTATTCATTCTGGTAAAATTTTACTAAATCCATAATAGGAGTATCCATACGATAATCTTCCCAACTAATTAAATAATCCTCTCCACTTTTTATAAAATGTTCTAGACTTAATTTATTGTGTATCAACGATACTCTTTTTTTCGTTTCTTCTTTGACTAAAGAATACCATACATCTAATTCGTGACTTGCAAAATCAAGGGCTGCAAATACTTTATAAATACTACGCATAAGTAAATAATGAGAAGGCGACATATACACTTCTTTTTTTATTTCTTCATAAAGTTGATTGTACTCTTGCTCTAAATATATAATATTTTCTTTTATGTTATCATATATGGATTTAAAATCATCAACTGTAACCGTTTTATAAAACGTTGTTTTATTATGTAAAGAAGCAACCACATCTATTAAATCGAGGGCTTTTTGTTCTTCGGGCATCGAAACCCCTTCAATGTATTCATAGACATTGACATCACTTCTAGATTCATCCACTAATTTGGGAAAAGATGTAAAACTACGACTATTTAAATAGGCATACAATTTTCTAATATCTTTTTCGTGCTTTTCTTTTACAACAAAATCTCCTGAAGTTGTATTAAGAACCACTGCTTTTCCTAATATAGTATAACGGTAAGGTTTATATATTTTTTTTAAAACTTCTAAAGACCTATTCATCTAAGCAAGGAATAATTAATTTATCTCCTACCGTAATACTTTCTACATTATTATATTCTTTTAAAGTGTTGCTGTCGGTATTATACATCTCACAAATGCTTTCTAATGTATCGCTATTATTGACAATATGAATATGATAAGTTGCAAATTCACTTTCTTTTTCTTCCATCGAACTTAATATGATATTTTCACTATCTTCTTCCAAACGTTCTTCCTCTACTTCTTCTTCTGCCTCGGTATCTGGAAATAATTGATTAATTTCTTCTATTACAGCTTCTCTAGTTTCTTCTCTTTCAGGAGAAACTTCTTCCAGTACTTCCTCTACTTGTTCTTCTTTTTCTATTTCCTCCGCTGTTACGCAAAATTCAATATTGACCCTTAAAGTAGAATCATCTACCACTTCGTAAGTAAAATCTGTAATTTCAAAATCAATAGAATCCTTAATAATATCTTCTGTAACTTCTAAAGCAAAAGGAAGCTTGTATTGGAAATTTTCTTTATTTACGCTAACCTCATGGCTTTTGTATTCTCCAGAAACAATAAAATTACCTTCCACTTCTTTTTCCGTAATATTTAATTCGTGTTCTAATGATATACTACAAATTTCTGCAATTTTGGTATTAAACGTAATCTCTTTTGTATAGGGAACTATACTTTTCATTAAACCAACCCTTTCTTATTTTCATCTTATGAAAGAGTGGTTTATTTTATGAAAAATTTTTAAGAAGAACGCCCATTTCGCTTGTCAAAGTCCAAAGATTCTAAAATTCTTGCTCTTTTTAAACTTTGTTCCTTTAAAGATAAAGTCTCTTTTATAGGATATTCCTTTAAATACAATTTCTTTTTTCTAAAATAGATATTAAAAATACGTTCGGCAAGAAAACCAAATACTCTTTGATTATAAATAGAATAACTAAGATACGGAATTTTCTCTTCTAACTGAAAAAGAATAGGAAATAAAAATCCTAAATAGTCCTCTAAAATTTCTTTAGAAGTGATAAATAGGTTCCCCATATAAAACTTGTTTTGATTTAATGTTTCTTCTATTACCTCTTTATAACTATAATCTCTTCTTAATATTTCTTGACAAGCCAAGATAAGATCATTCTTATAATGAACACTTTTATATTGTTCATAAATACTACAATCAAAATAAGTGGGAATTGGAACAATCATATCATATTTTTGAAGTAAAGTAGTTATCTCCAATTTCGTTATATAGGCCTCATCATAAAAATAACGATGATAATGATTAAAACCTATATACTTACTTTCCTTGTCGTTTTTCCAAATCCAATAAAGGGCCGTTAATTCACAATAATAAGGATTTTTATCGGCAATATTGTCTTTTTGATTGTCTTTTAAGTAAGGGAGCAAATTCGCACGCTTACCAACAGCGATTGGTTTATAATATGGTTTCATTGGAGGAACAAATAGTTTATGCGTTGCAATGTAAATTGTTGTTTTTTCCATAAAAATAAATCCTCCTTTTATCTAAACAAAGTATTATAAATTTCTTCGTAATTTTCTACTTCTATAATTTCTATTTTTTCAATTACTTCATTAGGAACATTTAATAAATCATTATGATTTTCTTTTGGAATAAACACTTTTTTGATTCCTTCATTATAAGCACCGATTAATTTATCTTTTAATCCACCTATTCTTTTCACAAAACCATTTAAAGTAATTTCTCCCGTCATAGCAATATCATTTGGTATACAATCATTTCTAGCCAAACTAATAATGGCGGTGGTGATGGCTATTCCTGCACTTGGACCATCCTTTTTTACACCAGCATCTAAAAGGTGAATATGCAAATCTTTTGTCTTAAAATAATAATCATTAATTCTAAACTTATCTTTATTGCTAATAATATAACTAACAGCCACACTGATACTTTCATCCATTACCTTCTCCGCAAGTCCCGTAATTTTTACTTTGCCGCTTCCTTCATAAAAACAAGTTTCAATAGGCATTACAATTCCACCATTTTTGTGAACGGCAAGAGCATTCACAACTCCAGGAATGCTTTTTTCAATCAAAAAATTTTGCTCATATTTACTAGGTCCTAAAAAATTTAATACCATTTCATGTGTAACTTTTACATTTTCTAAAGTATTCTTTACAATAAGTTTACGAATAATACTCTTTAGTGTTCTTTCTAAATCACGAACTCCCGCTTCATTGGTATAGTTTGTAATGATTTCTTTTAAAATGCCATCTGAAAGCTTAATATCTTTAGAAAATACATTATGTTCCCTATAAAGATTGGGTAATATATACTTTTTTGCAATTCCCGTTTTTTCTAAAAGCGTGTAACTAGAAAGCTCAATAACTTCCAGTCTATCATACAAGGCAGGTGGAATATCTTCTTTATCGTTTGCGGTTAAAATAAATAAAACGTGAGATAAATCAAATTCTTCTTCTATATAATTATCTACAAAGTACTGATTTTGTGTTTTATCTAAAATATCAAGTAAAGTACTTGCAGGATCTCCTTTGTAGTCTTTCACCATTTTATCGACTTCATCAATTAAAATAACTGGGTTTTTAGTGCCACATTTTTTTAGACTCTCAATAATTTTTCCAGGACTAGCCCCAAGATATGTTCTTCTATGTCCATTTAAAATAGCACTATCATTAAGACCACCTACACTGATTTTACAAAATTCTTTATTTAAAGCATTCGCAATCGATTTGGCAAATGTAGTTTTCCCAACTCCACTTGGTCCAACTAAACAAAGAATGGGACTAAACACATTTTCACACCTATTTTTTGCAGCAATATATTCAATAATTTTTTCTTTAGCACCACCCATTCCAAAATGCGTCTTATCTAAACTTTTTTGAATGGTTTCTAAATCAGTTTCATCCTCTGAATACTTGTTCCAAGGAAGAGCAATCATCCAATCTAAATAATTACGAACACTAGCAATTTCAGGACTTACTTCATTCATTAATTTTAATTTTTTAATTTCCGCTTTTATTTTTTGCACTACTTTTGGATTTTCAATTTCTAACGTTTCTAAAGCCTCTTCATAAGAATTAACTTCTTCGTATTTTGAATGAGCATCCCCTAGTTCCTCTTCAATTTCTCTTAATTTTTCTTTTAAAATAAATTCTTTTTGACTTTCTTCTAAACCAGATTGTAATTTTTCTTCTAACTTTTGATCCAAATGAATAACTTCTAGTTCTAAATGTAAATCATCAATCAAAAGATTTCCACGTACAACAGGATTGATTTCTTCAATATACCCAAGTTTACGATCAAATGTAAGAGGCAGAAAACTAGCTACCATATCAGTTAGCTTGTTTAAATCTTTTATATCTTTGATTATATTTAAAATACTGTTGGAAACTCCATCACTCCTTACATATTCTGTTAATAATTTTTCTATTTTTCTTTTTACTGCTAATGCTTCAACATCATCAAATTTTGGAAGTGTCATTTTACTATATTGGCATTCTAAAATATCTTCTTTTTCTTGGTTATTAGCAAGCTTTTGCACCTTTGCTCTAAAAAGGCCTCGCAATGTAACACGTAAGTTTCCATTTGGAAGAGTAAGCTGACTTTTTACTTTTGCAACAATTGCAATTTCTGGTAAATCGGTTACATCAGGCATTTCTTCCATTTGATCTTTTAATGGCATTACAATTAATTCATTATGGTAAAGTTCACTAGAAAGTAAAACCACTTTTTGACTTAAATCATTCGTAAGTTCTAGTTTTACTTCTTGATTAGGGAGAAGAAGCAAATTTTTAAGTATTAAAACTGGCAAGGTGTTCTTCATTTCTTCATCTCCTCAAATTTATGTTTTTTATTATAACGAGTTCCCTAAAAAAAGTAAACGCTCTTTACATTTTTTTACAACCAATTTTTACTAAAATTTAAATAAAAAAATTTAACAAATTTTAAAAAGATTTCATCACTATCCCTAAAATCCATTTGCATATTCCTAAATGTAGCTATCTTTTG
>CAZIDI010000046.1:0-8342 GCA_964537805.1 uncultured Muribaculaceae bacterium
CTGCCCTTTTTTACCTTATTTTGTAAAATTAATTTCATTTTTTATTTTCAGACTATCACCTACAACAACTATATGAAATTGATTAAAAACTTATGAATTTGCTCATAATAAGATTGGAGAGTGATTTTATGGAACTTTTAACCATTGTATTTAGAACAACGTTCTTTTATTTCTTTATTGTTCTTGCTTATCGCATTATGGGAAAAAGAGAAGTTGGCCAATTAGGTGTGATTGATTTAATTGTCTCTATTTTGATTGCAGAATTGGTTGCTATAAGTATTGAAAATATTAATGATTCTATTTTCTTTACCATTATACCTATTATTTTATTAGTACTATTAGAAGTATTGCTTGCTTTTATTAGTATTAAATCAAGAACATTCAGAACCCTTTTTGGGGGCAAACCTTCTTTAATTATTGCAAACGGCAATGTCAATTATAAAGAAATGGTTCGCCAACGCTACAGTATGGATGATTTATTACTAAGTTTACGCCAAAACTCCATTAAAAGTATTGATGAAATTGAATATGCTTTTCTAGAACCAAACGGAAAACTTTCTATTTTTAAATACAATATGTTGCATACCAAAAGCAATTACCCAATGCCGATTATTGTTGATGGTACTTTACAAGAAAAGGCCTTAACATATTTAAAAAAAGATAAACGTTGGTTGGAACAAGAACTAGCCTTAAAAAATCTAAAAATCGAAGATGTATTTTATGCTTTTAAAAAGAAAAATAAAATCTTTATAATTAAGAAGAGCAATTTATAAGAAATATTTCTTCTTTTTTTTCACCTAAAAAAGAGTATAATAGACTTATAGAAAGAAGAAGATAGGTATGGGAGAAATAAAAGCAATTACAATAGAAGACAATGAAGCTTATTTAAGACAAATTTCTACTCCGGTAGATATAGAAGATAAAGACTTGGGTTATGATATTGAGAAATTAAAACAATTTTGCTTAGAAAATGATGTTCTTGCGATGGCTGCAGTACAAATTGGCATCCCAAAACGCCTTGTATATGTCAAAAATACGAATTTAGAATTAATACAAAAAGACCAAGAAAATGTACTTACGGAAGAAGAAAAAAACTATGATGAAGCGATGGTAATGATTAACCCCATAATTAAATATAGAGAAGGTTTAACAGAATATTGGGAAGCGTGTGCAAGTTGTATGGATTATATGGGACTTGTAAAAAGACCTTATAAAATGGAAGTAGAATATGAAACAAGGGAAGGTAAAAAACAAGTCGAAACCTTTATTGGATTTCCAGCAACGGTTGTATCTCACGAACTAGACCATCTAGACGGTGTACTTCATATGGATGTCGCAGAAGAAGTATTTGATATGCCAGTAGAAGAAAGAAAAGAATTTAGAAAAACACACGATTATACTATTATTTCCAAAACGGGTAATTATGAAGATTTAAAAAAAGAGTTTATTAGAAAAAAAATAATATAATTTTGTGTTATAATGAATAAAAAGTAAGGGAAAATGATTATGACAATACTAGAAAAGATAAAGAAAAGCAAATTAGGAATTTATTTCCTTCTTGGGGGAATATTTCTAACCATCTTATTTATAAGTTTCGTTATGATGCAACATATAAATACCTTGAAAGTAAAAAATACCTATTCTAGTTTTTCTACTCACAAATCTTATGAAATAGTATATCAAAGTACGAAAAAAAATGAGAAAAGAAAATTATTTGCTTATCAAAATTATCATTTTTATGGTTATGGAATAGGAGATCTTGGTATTGATTATCAAGGAATAGAAGTGAATTTAAGAACTGCATTCAATCAAAATTATTTCACTTTTGAAGAGTTTTTAAAAAATTTTACCCTTATCTATGAATCAGATGATAAAACAATTACCAAATATGAAAATAAAAATCTTGAAATCAGAATCGATAGAATGTATGAAAATGATATAGAAGTTATATTTAGTAAGAGAGGTTAGCTAAGACCTTTTTTATTTTGTAAAGGTTCGTTCCTACTACAAAAATAATATTGACAATCTCAGAAATAATGAGTCCATAAATTCCTATTTTTAAAAACGAAAACGCCGCTAAGACAATATTTTTTAAAATGACTCCAATAAAAGTAATTTTCATCGTATATTTAGCAAGTCCCAACCCTTGTAAAGTACTAATTAATGGGCTTTCTAAATAGAAAAGAACAAAGAACGGAGCCAGAACTTTAATATAATCAACTCCACTTTTGGTATGATATAAAATCCATAGTAAAGGTTCTTTAAAGATTAGAATAAAAATACTAAAAGCAAGCCCAAGAATAAAAGAAATCAACATGGCTTGGGTAAAACGTCTTTTCACCATTTTCCCATTTCTTTTTTGATAAAACTTACTAATCTCCGGTATTAAAGCACTTGATATAGCAGCAACAAAAAAAGAAGGCATAGTAAGTAGGGCAATAGAATAAGCATTATATGCTCCATATTCCATTAAAATAAATTCGCTAGAATACCCTAAAGAAAGCAAGATGTTGGTTAAAATAATAGGTTCAAAGAAAAAACCAATGTTTCCAATAAATCTGGAAGAAACTGTAGGCAAACTAACATTTAAAACTTCTTTAATCGTGTAAATATTGGGTTTTAAGTCTTTTTTAGTAATCAAGGCATTTTTAGGAATGAAAAATAAAAAGACAATTACAGAAGCAATTTCTGAAATAACGTTAAATAAGATTAAAGCTGTTACTGCGACAAGAATACTAATTTTGACAAAATAGGGAAGAAAGAAAACAATAAGTATAAGTCTTACCACTTGTTCTAATGCATTGGATAAAGCATAAGGAAGCATTCTTTGCTTTCCAAAAAAGTATCCTTTTACAATACTCGATATACTAATAAATGGTAAAGTAACCGTACAAGCCAGTAATAAAATATAAGTACTTTCATTTTTAAGCAACTGGTAGGCTATAAATTTACTAGAAAAAAACATTGTGGTAAGAAGTAAAATGTTAACAATGATAATAATAAGCACGGAAGAACAAATAATTTTAATACTTCTTGTTTTTTCTTCTGCTACTAGTTTAGAAATCGCAAGGGGCATAGCAAGAGTAGCAATTGTAATTAAAAGAGAATAAGTAGGCATTACAAGGGAATGTAAACCAACGCCTTCTTCTAAAATAATTCTTGTATAAATGATTTTAATGATAAAACCTAAAATTCTGGTGACAAAACCACCAAGAATTAATACTAAAGTGGATGTTAAAAATTTGTTTTTCATTTCATTCTCCTTTAAAAATATTAGAAATTGCTTTATAATAAATATATGATTTAGGAGGCAAAATATGGTAAATGAAAATTTTAGTACATTAAAAGATTTATATGAACGTGTACTTCCTGCTCTTAAATCCAAAGTAAAAGAGTTAAAAAAGAGCCATCTTTCTTTTGTTACGGAAAGAGATGTTTGGGACTGTTTAAGAAAAAGCAAATGGAATAAAGAAAGTGATTTAACCCTTTATGATATTGTGAATGATATTTTATTTATAGAAGAAAAAGAAATACTAAATTATTTACATTTCAAAGAAGAAAAAAACATACAATATGAAGAAGACAAAATAGAGGAAAGTGATACTATTTTATGATAACGGAACAACCAAAACTAGAAGACTTATTGGAAAAGTTAAAAAACAATTTTACCGAAGAAGATTTAAAAGATATAAAAAGAGCCTACAATTTTGCAGCAGAAAAGCATAAAGGTAAGACTCGTTTAACAAAAGAGCCTTATATTACGCATCCTTTAAATGTAGCCCTTATTTTAAGTGAATTAAACGTTGATAAAATAACGATTATGGGGGCATTACTTCACGAAGTCATCAATAACGGAGAAACTACGGAAGAAGAGTTAGAAGAAAATTTTGGCAGTGAAATTGCCAAAATTGTAAAAAGTATTAGTACGATTAATAAACTCGAATTACCAGATGATAAAGAATCTTCCGCTATCTATTTAAGAAAAGTCCTTGTTGGTCTTGCCGAAGATGTCCGTGTTTTATTCATTAAACTAGCCGATCGACTTCACAATATGCGTACTATTTGGGCGGTGAATCCCGAAAAGCAAAAAAGAAAAGCCAACGAAACAATGAACGTATTGATTCCAATTGCCCATCGCCTTGGAATTTATTCGATTAAAAGTGAATTAGAAGATTTATGTTTAAAATATTTAAAACCAGATGTATATGAAGACATTTCAAAACAACTTGGGTCTTCGATTGAAGAGTTACAAAGTGTTCTAGAAGAAATGCAAGATAGCATCAGTGAAATTTTAATTGAAAATGGGATAAAATTTCATATTAAAAGTCGTGTAAAAAGTGTATATAGTATTTATAAAAAACTGACTACATGGCGTAAATGGTCTGATATTTATGATATTTTGGCTTTACGTGTCATTGTAGAAAAGGAAAGTGATTGCTATCTAGCCATTGGTTTAATTCACTCTAAATTTCGTCCTCTTCCTAAACGTTTTAAAGACTATATTGCAATGCCTAAGGAAAATATGTACCAATCTTTGCATACAGGAATTGTAGGAATTGATGGCCATATTTTCGAAGTTCAAGTAAGAACTTATGAAATGGATGAAATTGCTGAAAAAGGAATTGCTTCTCATTTTTCTTACAAAGAAAAAGGAACCAAAAAGATTCAAAGTATGATGGAGCAAAAACTAGAAATCTTTCGAAATATGATTGATACTTACAAAGAAACAGAAAATGACTTAGACTTTGCTGCCAATGTAAACGCTGATATTATTGGAGAATTAATCTATGTATTTACCCCTAAGGGCGATGTTGTAGAACTTCCGAAAGGTTCTACCCCTGTTGATTTTGCTTATCGTATTCACTCTAAAGTCGGAGATACCACTATTGGGGCGATTGTTAATGATGAAATTGTCCCATTATCTTATGAGTTAAAAGATAATGATGTCATAAAAATTAATACCAATAAAAATTCAACTCCAAGTAAAGAATGGCTTGATTTCGTTAAAACAAGTGGTGCCAAGAATAAAATTAAATCTTACTTTAGTAAGCAGGACCGAGAAGACTACATAGAAAATGGTAAAAATATTTTAGATCGTGAACTAAGAAAACAAAAATTAACCTTTAATGAAGTCTTTAGTGAAGAAAAATTAGAAAAACTTTACAAAGATTTAAAAGTAAATGATTTAGAAGAAATTTATTTAGCCATAGGTTCTTTCCGTTATACTGCAGGTTATATTATTAAACTAACTACAGAAGAAAAACAAAATGTAACTGATGCTTTAATTGAAAAAGTTTCAAAAAATCATACACTTCCAAAACAAAACAATAAAAATGATATTGTGGTAGGGGAATATAACGATATTTTAGTTACTCTTGCTAAGTGTTGTAAACCTGTAAAAGGAGATAATATTATTGGTTACATCACCAAAGGAGAAGGAATTTCTGTCCATCGCGTGGATTGCCCAAATATCACGGAAAAAAGTGAAAGATTAATTGATGTGGTTTGGAGTGAAAATAACGATAATGATTACTATACTGATATTTATGCCGAAACTTTAAATGATAAAAACTATGTAAGTGATATCATTAATAAAGCAAGTATTAAAAATATTAGTGTCGTTTCTTTAACAACTAATGAAACAAACGAAAATACGACTTATACCTTAACGATTAAAGTAAAAAACACCACCGAACTAAATGATTTTTTAAATAGTTTATATAGTTTAGCATTTGTAAAGAAAGTAGGTAAAAAATAATGCGTGTTGTTGTCCAAAGAAGTAAAGAAAGTAGTGTAAGTGTAGATGGAAAACTCGTTTCTAAAATCCCTTTTGGTTTCGTACTTCTTGTTGGATTTACTGACGGAGATACAAAAGAAGATACTGATTATATGGTAAGAAAAATAACAAACTTACGCATTTTTGATGATGAAAATGGGATTATGAATAAAAGTATTTTAGATGTCAAAGGAAGTATTTTATCGATTAGTCAATTTACCCTTTATGCAGATACCAAAAATAGCAATCGCCCATCTTATATCAAGGCTATGAAAGGACAAGAAGCAACCATTCTATATGATTTATTTAATCAAGAATTAAATAAGTTTGTAGAAACGAAAACGGGTATATTTGGTGCAGATATGCAAGTAAATATTCTAAATGATGGCCCCGTTACTATCCTTTTAGATACAAAAAAAGAATAATATTCAAAATTAAATAACCATGTAAAATTAATCAAAGATATGGAAAATTAGGTACTATAAAATAGCACCTTTTTATTTGTATGTGCTATAATACAAGTAAGGTGATAAAATTGAGTAATTTAAAAACAGACTCTCGAAAAGTACAGCCCGGAGATACTTTTATAGCCATACGAAATGTAAATACTGATGGCCACGATTATATAAGACAAGCCATACAAAATGGGGCAACCAAAATCATTTGTGAAGAGGGTTCTTATGAAGTAGAAACCGAAGTAGTAGAAGACACTAGAAAATATCTTGATGAATACTTATATAACAATTACTACCCTAAAATAAAAAACATGAAACTAATTGGAGTAACAGGAACGAATGGAAAAACCACCATTTGCTTTCTAGTGTATCAAATGCTTAAAAAACTAGGACGTACTCCTGCTTATATTGGAACGATTGGCTTTTATTACAAAGATGTAGAAAAAGGATTAAATAACACCACCCCAGATACAGACCTATTATATGAAATGCTTTTAGAGGCCTATGATGCTGGATGTGATATAGTGGTTATGGAAGTAAGTAGTCACGCTCTTGATAAAAATAGAATTTATGGCCTAGAATTTGATGAAGTAGCATTCACCAATTTAACCCAAGACCACTTAGATTATCATAAAACGATGGAAAATTATTGTAATGCCAAAAAGAAATTATTTGCTTTAACACGTAATGAAAAAATTGCCGTTCTTAATGGGGATGACACTTATTCCAAAGAATTTGAAAATCCAAGCAATACCAACATTGTAATCAGTGCAACAAAGGGAGATTGTCTCATTCAAAATATGGATTTTTCTCATATGGATACAAAAATTCAGTTTAAATATGAAAATAAAGAATATGAATCTATAATTAAAATGGTTGGAAGATATAACGTTTATAATTTTTTGACAGCTACTCTATTAGTACATAAATTAGGTTTTAGTATAGAGAAAATATTAAATTTAACAGGTGAACTTTCTGCTCCAAATGGACGTATGGAAAAGATTGACTATAAGACAAATAGTATTTTCATTGACTATGCACATACTCCAGATGCGGTGATAAATGTTTTAAAAAGTGCCCTAGAATACAAAAAAGGAAGAATTATAACTATTATTGGATGTGGAGGAGACCGTGATAGAACAAAAAGGCCTATTATGGGAAGAGCAGCAGAAGAAAATTCTGATTATGTCATTTTTACAAACGATAATCCAAGAACAGAAGATGAAAAGCAAATTATGAATGACATTTTAGAAGGTTTACATAAAGAGAACCACGAAGTCATTTATAACCGTGAAGAAGCCATTAAAAAAGGAATTTCTTTACTAAAAGAAAATGATATTTTAATGATTCTGGGAAAAGGTCACGAAGATTATCAAATTATAGGTAAAGAAAAACACCATTTTAGCGATAAAGAAATTGTTTTAGAAAATATAAAATAATTTATATAGTTTTAGAAGAGTGGTGAATATCTAATAATGATACATAAGATGCATTTAAACGATACTCCTTTTAATGGAATAAAAGAAGAAACGAAAACAATTGAATTGCGATTAAATGATGAAAAAAGACAAATGTTAAGAGTTAAGGATTTTATTGAAATTACAAATAGAGTAACATTAGAAAAAATACTCGTAGAAATTATAGATCTACACTACTATTCTAATTTTGAAGAATTGTATAAGCACTTTAATAAAATGGAAATGGGTTATGATGAAAATGAAGTAGCCAATCCCAAAGATATGGAACTGTATTACTCAAAAGAAGAACAAGAAAAATATGGAGTAGTGGGAATAGAAATGAAATTGGTGAATAAAAATTAAATATTAAATATTAAATATTAAATATTAAATATTAAAAATTGATGCTATTATGTAAATATATTTAGAATTGCAGAATATAATACTAATACAAAATGATAAATTTATTTTAGAGAATACTATAATTTCAATACAAAATTGACATTTAGTATAAATTGTAGTAAATGATTAGTGCATTCAATAATGTATAAAAAGAAAATGCTCTCGCTCCCGGATTTGAAAACTTTATCAATAGCGATAGAGTTTTCTTTTTACTTATATTATAATTTATTATTTTAAAGAACAAATACTTAA
>CAZIDI010000047.1:0-8113 GCA_964537805.1 uncultured Muribaculaceae bacterium
CCAAAATATCCTGGAATAGTTACTGGTGAATTTATTGGGCAAGAAAAAACTCCAGCAGTAATGAAAAAAGTAAAAAAAGAGCGATTGAAAGTTTAAGAAATTTATATAAATAGTCATTATGAACTATTTTAGATTTTATAAAATAAGTGTGCCAAAAAGCCCCTTTTTATTTTATAAAAACTATTCTATACGTTCATAAAAATTGATATAATGAATAAAGAAGAGAAGTGGTGTAGTTTGAAAAAAAATGCAAAAAGAGTTTTAATTGTTATTTTTTTTATAATTGTTGTTTTCTTGTTCGTAGTTGGCATTGTATCTTTGGTTCAATATATACGTGTTAAAACAGCCAAAATAGAAATAACATTAGTGGAAGATTTGACACTTGATTTTGCAGATCATAAAAAAGTCTCTGATTTTATCACAAGCATTAATGGAACCATTCAAAATAACTATGAAATTGATGCCACTACTTTAGGAGTAAAAAATATAACTTTTGATTTTATAAATGATGACCATATTAAAGTCAGATATTCGTATGATGTAGAAGTGGTAGATAAAGTATCTCCCGTTATTTGGCTAAGTGGCAGTTATACCATTACAAAAGGAAAAGATGTAGATATTGCAAGTAAAATATTATGTGGAGATAATGCGGATAGTCATCCAAATTGTTATATTGAAGGAGAATATGATTACAATAAAGTTGGAGTATATCCAATGGTATTTAAAGCAGAAGATCAAAGCGGAAATATTACTGAGCAGCCTTTTAATTTAAATGTCGTAGAACCAAAAAAGAGTAGTAATACTTCTTCCAATAGTACTCCAAGTTATACCGATTTTCAAGAGGTAGTAAAAGAGTATAAAACGGAAAATACGCGTATTGGTATTGACGTATCTAGTTGGCAAGGAGAAATTGACTTCGATGCGTTACAAAATGCCGGAGTAGAGTTTATCATTATCCGTGTAGGAGGAACTAGAGGACGTGATGGCGAATACTTTGTGGATAATACTTTTACCAGAAACATTACAGAAGCCAATAAAAGAAACATAGACGTAGGAATTTATTTCTATTCGTATGCAAACTCGAATGAAAAAGCCAAAGAAGAAGCCAATTGGGTAATTGATCAAATTAAAGACTATCAAGTAACTTTACCAGTTGCCTATGACTGGGAAAATTGGAGTTCCTTTAATGATTATGACTTGAGTTTCTTTGGACTTACAAATATGGCAGAAACTTTCTTAAATACAATGAATGATGCTGGGTACGATGGACTTTTGTATAGTAGTAAAAATTATTTAGAAAAATTGTGGTTTCCTTCTAAATACGATACGTGGCTTGCCCATTATGTAGATAAAACCAATTACAAAGGAAAATATAAATATTGGCAACTTTGTAGTGATGGGAAAATTGATGGCCTTAAAGGTGCTGTAGATATCGATATAATGTATTTGGATTAAAATAAAAAAAGAAATTAGTTAGGGAAGAAATGAAAATGGAAGATATGAAAGAAAAAGAGAACACATTTACAAACGGCAATGAAGAAAGTATACGAAAATATTTTTCAACAAATGATATTGTTTGGTACAACTTTGAACGCTTAGAAGAAAGACAAATTGAAAGTTATGATGTATCTGTTCAAAAAGAAATGGTAGAGCAAGAGTTAAGAAATTATATAGGTTATAAATGTAAGGAATTATCCTATCCTATAAGCGAGGAAGAATTAAAACAAAAAGATATTTTAAATTTAGTCAATACTCTTGCTAATCAATTGCCAGAAAATAAAAAAGAAATAGTGGATAGTTTTATCAAATATATTATAAAAATAATTTTTAAACTGCAAGGAATTAAAATAGAGTGGAAATTAGGAGAAGTAAAAGCAAGCACTTTCATTTCCATAAACGATTTTGAGTTTCTCTTTTTAACACCAAAAAACTATAATTCTTTAGAGGCTTTTTATACTGTGTGGAACTATTTTCAAAGTAAAACAATAGAAGAAAATAGAAAAAGAGCATAATTACCAAAAAGTGGAGAAAAAAAATTCCACTTTTTTCGACTTTAAATTCCTATTTTGTTCAAACTAAAAGTAGGTGATAGGTATGAAAAAACTTATTTTAACTTTCTTTTTAGTTTGTTTAACTGCAAATACCATTCAAGCGTTTAATATAAATAATTGTACTAAAAGTATGCAACTTACAGATTTAAATTCTAAAAACTTATTGAATTATATTATAGAAAATCAATTAACAGATAAAATTATGGAAGTGTGCAGTGATAATTTATGCAGTAATATCAATGTATCCCATCTTGAACAAGATATAAAATCTTTTATTCAAAAAAATATAAAATATCTAAAATCGAAAGATGAAGAATCCTCTATAGAAGCGGAATTAAAAGGATTTCGTATTAATAAACTTATTATTAATGATTGTGATTGATAAAAAGGATAGAAATATTCTTTTTCTTTTGCTATACTATAAATAATAGATGGAGGAAAGAAAATGAAAAAAGAAAAACAGGACCTCCCAACTTCAGATAATCGTCGGGGGAGGGGGTACATTAGAAAGTAAAAGAAACCCGGGTAAATAAAACGTTTGCTTTATATGAAGAAAAAAAGAGTTTAATGTCTTAAAAGGAGCAGTACCTGATTTTGTAAAAATAAATACAATTACATTGTGGATGAAGAAACTTGGAAAGTGAAAGTTGAAAATCCAACAGATAAAGAAATAACGTGTACAGTCAGTTTATTTGTGGAGATTTTCAAAAATTAGTATGGCTTATCAAAAGTAATGCAACTACTATGAGTGAATTACTAGCAAATACTGCAGATGTAATGAAAATAGTTTCAAGTAGAGAAGCAATGGAACTGATTGTAAGTTCTAACGTTTTAAAGCCAGGAATAAAAGAAAATGAAAATTATACAGATGAAGTCAAAAAACTATTTTTGGGCTCAACAGTTATAAGTGAAACAAAAAAATATACTGCGGGGTTACCATTCTATTTATTTAAAAATGGAGAAACTGGCTTTTCATGGACTATTAATACGAATGCGAAGGGAACTTTATGGTGTACAAATGGTGTTTCTAGATGTCGAGATGCAGTAATTAGTATGACAAATACTTTATATATAGGGGGGATGACCAATCATCTTATTATTTAGGCGGACACTTAATGAGTCAAACAATTGATTTGAGTATGTATCAAAATTTTGCTTATGTTTATTCTCTTATTAGACATTCATGTGGTGGAACATCAACACAAAATCGGCAACAATTACTCCGCGTTTATGTAGATAATGTAGAGGTATTCAGACACACACTTTGTTCAGACCCTTTATCAGGAACATCTATAATAGATATAACTAGTTATCAAGAAAAGTCTAGTGTTTCCTTTCTTTTTTATCTTGAAGGTTTAATTTCTTATACTGGTTCTGCTTCCATTCCAAGGGTATATTTTTATTGATTAGCATAACAAATAATAAAATTTTTAGATATAAGTTACTAAAAAAAGTATATAAACCTAATTGTCTTTCTATACTTTTTTTACTTTATCTCCTTGATAAACATCTCGACGTACCATTTCTTTATCAATATCATTTAAGACACAAAATTTTTTTATTAGCCAAGAGGGTGCTACTAAATCTTCTACATTCGGATCTCCTGTAATGCGGTGAATAACAATCTTAGAGTCTAAATATTCTAATTGCTCAATCACAATATCAATGTATTCTTCTTTTGTAAGAATAGGAAAATGCTTTTCTTGGTACATCTTTTCTAACTCTGTTCCTTTTAAAATATGAAGCATATGAATTTTAACTCCATCAATTTCAAGTTCGTTTAAAAACTTGGCTGTATTTAGCATATCTTCCTTGGTTTCATAGGGGAGCCCATTAATAATATGAGCAACTACTTTGATGTTTCTTTTTTTTAAGTTTTTGATAGCTGTTATAAAATTGTTTACATCGTGTCCTCGTTTAATTAATTTTAACGTTTCTTCCTTACTCGATTGCAAACCCAACTCTACCGTAAGAAATGTTTTTTTATTTAATTCTTCTAAATAATCATAACATTCTTCTGTTATGGCATCGCTTCTCGTTGCAATGGATAAACCAACAACTTTATCTAAGTTTAAAATCGTTTCAAATTTTTCTTTTAATACCGATACGGGAGCATAGGTATTCGTATTTGCTTGAAAGTATCCAATATAATATCCATCTGACCATTTGTGTTCTAAAATATTTTTTACTTCATTAAATTGACGTACTAAATCACTGTTTTTACTTACATCATAATTATTGCTACCGTGCAAGCAAAAGATACAACCATTACCATTTTGAAAATTAGGGCAACTGAAGTTAGCATTTAAACTTACTTTAAACACCTTATGATGAAATAAAGTTTGGTAATAATAATTTAAAGTATGGTATCTTTTATTATCTAAAGTATATAAAAACATATAAAGCACCTTTCTCCGTACTTTATTATACAAATTCATACGTTGTTTTGTAAATCTTTTTATGTTAAAATAAGGAAGAATAGAGGGTGTTATTAGTGGCGAATATTGATGAACATTTTAAAGTAAATTATAAATACGCAAAAGCCAAAGAAAATGCTATTTTTCAAGGGCAAAATTATCGTATTACCATTTTAACGGAAAGACTGATTCGTTTTGAATATAGTGAAACAGGAGAATTTTACGATGGTTTAACCGAAAGAGTCATGAATCGTAATTTTGAAACTCCCGAATATACAGTAAAAGAAGACCATAAGTATTTAGAAATTGCCACTAAGTATTTTAAACTAACTTATGCTAAAGGAAAACCTTTTGTTGCAAGTAAAATGGCTCCCGATGCCAATTTAAAAGTGATCCTTCAAAATACTGATAAAATGTGGTATTTTGGGCATCCAGAAGCAAGAAACTTTAGAGGAACTGCTATGAGTTTGGATGAAAATAGTGCCAAAACAGGTCTTTATAAAGGACTTTATTCCACCGATGGTTTTGCTTCTATCGATGATTCTAAATCTTTACTACTAACAGAAAATGGAGAGTTAGTCCCCCCCAGTACGAAAAGAATAGATACTTATTTATTTATCTATAGAAGAGATTTTGGACTTTGTTTAAGAGATTACTTTACTTTAACGGGTAGACCTAGCCTAATACCAAGATATGCCTTAGGAATTTGGTGGAACAAAGATGAAATCTATAGTGCGCAAGATTTAAAAAAATTATTAGCAGATTTTGCTCGTAATCGTATTCCGTATTCTGTTTTGCTTTTAGGAAGCAATTGGCACGTGAAAACAGATTTGCCGAATACGGGATATACATTCAATAAAACGTTATTTCCTAATCCAGAAGAATTTATAAAATATATGCATGATCGTGGAGTAAGAGTAGGACTTGCTATTGACCCAAGTGAAGGAATTAGTAAAGAAGAACCTGGCTATTACAATATTAAAACACACTTGCATCTTGAAGAAGAAAAAAATATTCCCTTTAATGTTTTTAATTCAAGTATTTTAATGGAATATTTTCACGAACTTATTAATCCTTTAAATGCTATAGGAGTGGATTTCTTCTTTTTGGATTATTACAATAAAAAAGATTTAAATACTCTAAAGGCACTAAACTATTATCATTTTAATGATTATAAAAAA
Source organism: uncultured Muribaculaceae bacterium (assembly GCA_964537805.1). Taxonomy (GTDB): domain Bacteria; phylum Bacillota_I; class Bacilli_A; order RF39; family UBA660; genus MGBC108787. Next base: position 5,650 of record CAZIDI010000047.1, read on the forward strand.
TATGCCTATATGCGTGGAATGCTATTATCTAGAAATTCTTTAGTAGCTCCTCATCGAACTCCTATTCATTATTCTGGGAAAACAACGGTGAGTTGGGATACATTACGTTTTTTACCTTTCTTTAATGCAACAGCAAGCAACATTGGTGTTTCTTGGTGGAGTCACGATGTTGGGGGATACCAAGATGGAATTGAAGATAGTGAACTATATTTACGTTATGTCGAATTAGCCACTTTTAGTCCTATTTTCCGTTTTAGTGCAAAACACGGTCATTATTACAAAAGAGAACCTTGGAGATGGGATGTAAAAACGTTAAATATTGTAAGAGATTATTGTATCCTAAGACATCGTTTAATTCCTTATATTTATGCAGAAGGGTACAAATATCATAAAACTGGGCTTCCATTAATACAACCACTTTATTATCAAAATCCTGAAGTGTATGATGAACCATTATATAAAAACGAATACTATTTTGGAGGAGAACTTTTTATAGCACCTATAACGGTAAAAAAAGACCGCGTTATGAATCGTGCCATAGAAAAAATATTTTTACCTAATGGAATATGGTACGACTTTAATACCGGAAAGAAATTCCCTGGGAACAAACGTTATGTCACATTTTATAAAGATGAAGATTATCCTGTATTCGCAAGAGCCGGAAGTATTATTCCTTTAGCAGATTTAGAACAAAATATTAATGTTACCAATCCTCCTAAGAAAATGGAAATTCACGTTTTCCCTGGAAGAAGTAATACTTATAAACTTTATGAAGATGATGGCTATTCTTCCCTTTTTGAGCAAGGTTATTATATTATAACCTATATTGATTATAATTATTTACAAAATAATTACACTTTGATTATTCGCCCCGTTGAAGGAAAAACTGGAATTATTCCTGAAAAAAGAGACTATAAAATCAGATTTAGAAACACTAGAGAAGCAGATGATGTCATTGTTTATCTGGATAAAGATGTGGTTATTTCAAATAATTATGTCGAAGATAATGATTTTATTGTAGAAGTAAAGGATGTGCCAACTACAAGTCAACTTACTATCAATTGTAAAGGTAAAGATATTGAAATCGATGCGGTCCGTATTATAAATGAAGAAGTAGATTCCATTATTAGTGATTTACAAATTGAAACAAGATTAAAAGATAAAATTGCAAACATTTTCTTTAGTGAAGTAGATATTAAGAAAAAACGCATTCAAATTCGTAAACTTAAAAAAGAAGGCTTAGAACCAATCTTTATTCGTATGTTCTTAAAACTTTTGGAATATATTAAAGAAATATAGACTTTTTTAGTTAAATATGGTATATTAACACTGCAGTTGAGATATCAACTCACAGGTAATAACAGTTTATTTATTACATAAAATAATAATGCTACAAAGTAGCAATAAAAAAGCGAGTGAAGTCAGCTCTATAAATGACAGTGAAAAATAGCGATGAAAAAAGAGTAGTAGTAAATGATTTATTTAAAAAGAGAGTTTATGTTTGGTGGAAATAAACAAATAAACGTTACGAACTTGCTTTTGGAGCGATTTAGGTTAATCCCCTATAGAAGATTATAAAGCTAGAATTTTCTAGGAATTAAGGTGGTACCACGGCATTTCGTCCTTAAACGATTTGACCGTGTTTTTTTATTTAGAAAGGATGAATTTTATGGCTGCCAATAGTCCAACATTTATATTGTATTTTTTTCTAGTCCTCTTTTGTATTACCTTCATTATAAATTATGTTTTTGATTCAATGAAAATAAAAAAACAAAAGTTAGACAATATAATGCTTATGAGTTATGTCATAAATAAATTTAAAATTAATAAAAATAAAATCAATTACAAGAAAGAACTGAAATGGATGGTTTTCATTAATAGTTTCATTATAGCTATTGTAAGTACATTTGTATCTTTTATTGATACCTATATATTTTTACAATTAGGAATTGGTTTTGTCTTATTATTTTTACTCATCTATGCACTATACGAAATTTATGGAAGACGCCTAGAAAAAAAGATAAGGAGAGAAGAAAAATGAATTTTAAAGAAATTGAAAAGAAATGGCAAAAGTTTTGGGAAGAACATCATACATTTACTGCCAAAAATGAAGGGAAGAATCCTTACTATATTTTAGTAGAATTTCCATATCCCTCTGGAGCGGGTTTACACGTAGGACACGTAAGAAGTTATACCGCTAACGATGCAATGGCAAGAATGATGCGTATGCAAGGGTATAATGTATTATTTCCCATGGGTTGGGATGCTTTTGGGGCTCCTGCTGAACAATATGCTATCAAAAATCATATTCATCCAAAAGACGCGGTAAAAGAAAACATAAAAACATTTAAGGGACAAATGCAAACCCTTGGATATTCTTTTGATTGGTCAAGAGAATTTTCTACAACAGATCCAGAATATTATAAATGGACCCAATGGCAATTTTTACAATTTTATAAACATG
>CAZIDI010000048.1:0-7918 GCA_964537805.1 uncultured Muribaculaceae bacterium
AGCGAACTTTGTAAGAAACGAATCTGTTATTCCCTTAACGTATGAAATAAAAAAGAGAGTGAATTAACCTTCTTCCACATCGTTCACTATCAATTCTAGTAATGGTACTAAAGAATATAAGAAATGCTTTTCCCCTCTTTTTATTAGTAACGTAATCATAATTTTTTTATTCAAATATTTAAAAGAAAAATTTGGATTAATATTATATGCCTCAAAAAACAACTTATCCCCTTTTACCTTAGAAGAGTATTCTTCGGATAATTCTAGTTCTACTAAGCGTTCTGTTTGTTTCACGTGTAAAATATTTAACTTTTTAGCCAGTTTTTCAAACCATTCTTCATACATATAGATTTCCATTTCTTCTGTGATCTTTCCAAAACGATCCTCTAATACTTTTTGTACCCTTTTTAAAGATGTTTCATCTTCTATTTCATTTATCATCTGATGGATTTCAATTTTAATATCTTCATCACTTACATAATCATCACTGATATGGGTACTTACATTCACTAATGATTTTGTATCTATTTCTTCTTCTACTTCTTCTCCATTCAAGCGTTTAATCTCTTCCTCTACCATCTTTGTGTATAATGCAATTCCAACAATATCAATAAATCCCGCTTGTTCACTACCTAAAATATCTCCTGCACCTCGCAAAGATAAATCACGCATAGCAACCCTATAGCCACTACCAAGTTCCGTAAAATCTTTAATAGCTTGTAAACGTTTCACCGCAATATCATTGAGCATCTTCTTATTATCATATAAAAGATAAGCATAGGCAATTTTATTACTTCTACCCACACGACCACGAATTTGGTAAAGTTGACTAAGTCCAAAATGATCAGCATCATAAATGATCAAAGTATTTGCATTTGGTATATCAATACCAGTTTCAATAATAGTGGTACAAACCAAAATATCAAATTCATAATTAACAAAGGATTCCATAATGTCATCCAGTTCTTTTTTTGTCATTTGTCCGTGCGCAAAGTTGATTCTAGCCTCTGGTATTAACAAGCGTAACTTAACACAAAAATCACTAATAGAAGCCACTTTATTATACAAAATGAAAATTTGCCCATTTCTCGTTAACTCCTTATAAATTGCATCTTTTACAATCAATTCATTTTCTGCAATCACATAAGTTTGCACAGGATAACGATTTACTGGAGCAGTATCAATAATAGATAAATCCCTTAAGCCACTCATAGCCATTTTCATTGTTCTAGGAATTGGAGTTGCAGATAGTGTTAAAACATTTACATCATTTTTAAATTTTTTAATTTTTTCTTTGTGAGTAACACCAAATCGTTGTTCTTCATCTACAACTAGTAATCCCAAATTTTTACACTTCACATCATCACTTAACAAGCGATGTGTTCCAAATAAAATATCAATTTTACCATTTTTTAAATCTTCTAATATTCTTTTTGTCTCTTTTGTAGAAGTAAAACGATTCAATAGTGCTATTTCAATTGGATAACTTGAAAACCTATTTAAAGCAGAAGTGTATTGTTGTTTAGATAAAATAGTAGTAGGACACAAATACATCACTTGTTTATTATTTAAAACAGTTTTAAACATAGCACGAAAAGCAACCTCCGTTTTTCCAAAACCTACATCCCCACATAATAATCTATCCATAGGAATTGTACTTTTTAAATCACTTCGAACATCTTCTATTGCCTTTAATTGGTCTTTCGTTTCTTCATAAGGAAATTCCATTGCAAATAAATCTTCCATTGGATAATCCACATAGGAAATTCCTTTTGTATTACTACGAAGTGCATAAAGGTGCATTAACTCTTCTGAAATATCTTTAATTTTCTTTTGACAAGCTCGTTTTTTTAGTTCCCAAGATGTACTATTTAATTTATTAATCTTCGGTTTTACTCCATCCTTATCGGTATATTTAAAAATAGTTGTAATCTTTTCAACAGGTATGTAAACTTTATCATTTCCTAAATAATTAATTTGAATATAATCTTTTTGCATCCCCCTTTGATTTAAGGTAACAACACCATTGTAAATACCAATTCCGTGATTTCGGTGTACAACATAATCCCCAAGTTCCAAACTATTTAAAGAGTTTACTTTTTTTCCAATTTTTAAAGTATTTTTATACTTAATATCTCCATGACTTACTTGTTCAATATCATATTCACTAATCACAACATAATCATCTAGAATAAATCCGTGATTTATCTTTTTATGTAGAACATTAATTTTATTTTCAACCAAATCCTCTTTTTTAAGAATATGCACACACTCAAATAATTCTTTAATTTGTTTTATTTGATTTTCTTTCGATAAACAAAATAATACTGTTTTTTTCTTTTTTAACCATAAAAAGACTTTTTCCTTTAATGTTTCAAAGTTAGATCTGAAATTCTCTATTTCTAAGGAATGATAAGTATAAGTCTTTAGTTTGCTAACATTGGTATTCTCAATAGTATCAATATATACTTCTTTTGTAATAATAAAATCTTCCATTTTATACATATATTCTGTTTCTTTTGCAATCTCATTACTTGCTTTATATTCCATTATATCTTTTAATAACTTTTTATAAGCCACTTCTATTTGACTATAATCATAATAAATAACGATTGGCTTTTCTAAATAGTCTACTAATGAATTATGACCATCTTCTATAATTTCATCATAAGGACTAATTGTAACTTCATTGACAGAACTTAAAGATATTTGAGTATCTTCATCAAAATAACGAATAGACTCTATCGTATCTCCAAAAAACTCAATACGAATAGGATGTTCTAAAAACGTAGAAAAAATATCTAAAATAAATCCTCTAACAGCATAAGTACCAGTAGAAGTAACAAGTGAATCTCTAGAATATCCATATTCTTCTAAACGGTTGATAATTTCATCACGTTTTATCACTTCATTTATCTTTAATTGTAACTCTTTTTCTTTTCCCTTTTGAATGGGAGGCAAAAACTTAAGATATCCAGTTAAATTAGTGATTATAATATGCTTTTTTTCTTCTACTTTTTTTAACGTTTCTAATCTTTTGATTTTTAAATCTGGAGAAATAGCAAGTGCAACAGAAGATAAAAAGTCATCCATTGGAAAAAGAAGCTCATCATCTGTATATGTACTTAATAAAGAATACAACTGATTACTTTCATACAACGAATTTGTAACAACTAATATATTTTCTTTTTTACTTTCAAATAAACGCAGTAAATAAAGGATATTTAATTCTTTTGTTAATCCCGTAATTCGTATATTCACATCGTTTGGAAATTTTTCATCTAACCATCTCATGTTACCTCCTAAGAATTGTATTTATTCATAGTTTTTTCTATACCATTATAAATAAAGGATTCAATAATTTCATTATATATTTTATAATTCTCACTTAAAATATTCATTTCTTCTTTTGAAAATTTGCCCAGTACATAATGAATCGTATCTTTATTTTTATCGTGAGAAATTCCAACTTTTAATCTTGTAAAAGAATCAGTATTTAAAGCAGCAATAATAGATTTAATTCCGTTATGGCCACCAGAAGAGCTATTCTTTTTTAATTTATATTTTCCAAATTCTATATCCATATCATCTTGAATAACTAAAATATCTTCTAAAGCAATATCATAATATTTACTTGCTTTGATAACAGAATTACCAGAATCGTTCATATAAGTTAAAGGTTTTAAAAATAAAACTTTTTCCTCTCCATAGTTTATAATTTGATATTCTCCATCAAACTTCTTTTGCCAAGAATCATTTTGAATATACTGATCCAGAACCATAAAACCAACATTATGACGAGTATTTTGATATTCTTTTCCTGGATTTCCTAAGCCTACAATTAATTTCATTTTTATCTACCTTCTAAATATATTTTTATAACTTTTATACTGACTTATGTATAAAGGCGCATTAATTTTTAAATCATTATTAGAATTATTAATACATTTAATCAAAACTATCGTAGCATTATTATTCAGATTTGTGTAAATAAATTGTATTTGTTTGGCAATTATTTGATACTTTTCACATAAAAATAATATTTCTTCTAATCTATTAGGTAAGTGTACTAAATAGAATGTGCCATTTTCTTTTAACGCATATTTGACAACTTGAAATAATTCTTCTAAGTTTAAACAAATCTCATGACGAGCAATTGCTTTCTTTTCATTTTCATTAATTAAAGATTTTTCTTGGTATTTAAAATAAGGCGGATTTGCTGCAATTACCTCAAAAATATTTCCCGGGAAATATTTTTTTATATTTTTGGCATCATCATTTATAACTTTGATTTGATTTTCTAAATGATTTAGTTCTATACTTTCCTTGGCTAAATCTGCTATATAATCTTGAATTTCCAAAGCAACAATTTCATTAGAAAAATAATAAGATAAAATAAGAGGTATTACTCCATTTCCCGTACATAAATCTAACACTTTATCAGTTTTTTTTAATTCCGTTATAAATTCTGCAAGTAAGATAGAATCTAAAGAAAATTTAAATACTTCATTGTCTTGAATAATCTTGTAATTTTCATAATCATATAAATCATTTATTACTTTCATTGTTTAAATTCACTTCTTTAATTTCATTGCCACAATCTAATTTAATTTTACGATTTAATATGTCAACAGAAACCACTTTGCCTTTACTATTTTCTATAGTAACAACATCTCCAACACATGGAAGCCCCTTTTGAGCATCCAAATAATTTTGATCTTCATAAGCAAGACAACATAAAAGTCTGCCACAACAACCATTAATTTTTGAAGGATTTAAAGCTAAATTTTGATTTTTTGCCATATTCATAGAAACAGACTCTAAAGAATCCAAAAAACTTGCACAACATAACTCTCTACCACATTGTCCTATTCCACCAATACTACAAGCCTTATCTCTTGCTCCAATTTGTCTTAGTTCAATTCTCGTTCTATATATGGCCGCAAGTTTTCTTGTTAACTCTCTAAAGTCTACTCTTTCATCTGCGGTAAAATTAAGTAATAATTGCTTTTTATCAAAAGTAAAACTCGAAGATAAAAAACGCATTCCTAAATCTAATTCATCTGCTAACACTTGGGCTTTCTTTAGCGCTTGTTCTGCATCTTTTAAGTTATTCAAATGTCTGTGATAATCTTCCTTTGTTGTTAGTCTAACAATATCTTTAAAATTTTCTTGTAGTTTTAACTCACTATCTTTGACTTTTTCTACAACTTTTCCATATTGCAAACCTTTTTCTGTTTCCACAATAACACAAACATTGTTGTTAATTTTTAGATTATGAGCATTAAAATAATAAACTTTTCCTTTATCACTAAACTTTACTCCATATATATTCATTCTAATCCTCCAAACTTAATACAAAATAATCCAAAAGTAAATTAACATTTACATTATAATTTAAACGTTCAATTACTTCATTTACTAGATATATTCGTTTTATTATTTCTTGATAATGTAATTTTTGTAAGCCTTTTAATTTTTCAGAAATGGGTCTCCCATTTAATATACTTAAATAAATATTTAAAATTATTTGAAATAAATTGAAAACTTCTTCTTTTTCTAACTTTTCATCAAGAATAACTTTATTATAAAGGATACTTTTCTTTTTTTCTACTTCTAATTTGTATAAATAAGATTCTGCCATATTTTTTACTTTTTCATCAATAGCCTTTAAATTTTCAGAATCATAAAGAACTTTTATAACTTCACAACGACTTTTAATTGTTTGAATTACATTTTCCTTATTATTGGTAACTAAAAATCCTAAAATATTTTGTTCTGGTTCTTCTATAAATTTAAGCATCGTATTTGCAGAAGAAGCATTAAACTTTTCGGCATCCATAATAATATAAACATTATACTTAGAAAGATAGGGTACCCCTAAAAACTCATTTTTTAACTCTTCCATTTGACTTTTCTTTATGGCTTGTCCATCTGGGTAAATGATTTTTAAAGAGGGTAAAGTATTCGTTTCTATTAAATGACAAAGATTACATTTTTCACAAGAAGAAGTGTAATTTTCTGGACAATTGATTATTTTACAAAATTCTAATATATCCGATAAAATGGCATTTTTATCATTCGTTTCCATTAAAAAAACATGAGATAACTTATTCTCATTAAATTTATCTACTAATTCTTTTAATTTTTCATTTTTTATCAAAATACCACCTACTTACTTCATTTTGTCATAAAAAACATTGCAACTAAAGAAACAAGTCCCGGAACTCCTAAAAAGGTAACAGTTCCTAGAGTAAAGACATTAATTGGAATAACCACATTTAATGAATTGATACAAAGATTAAGTCCATATAACAGCAAAAATGCAAAAATAAATTTTTTAACAAATGAAATCACTTTTTTCATAACGATTGTCTCCTTACTTAAATATATGAGACAATCATTACATTTATTATTCTGAAATTTGCTTTCTATCATCTAAGGCTTTATCCAATGTAACTGTATCCATATAATCAATATCTGCTCCAATAGGGATACCATACGAAAGTCTAGAAATTACAACATCTTTTTTTTCTAATATTTTTTTTATAAAAAGGGTTGTAGTTTCCCCCTCAATATTGGATTTTAAAGCAAGAATAAGTTCAGGATGTTCCAGTTTTTCAATTCTATCTAATAAACTAGGTAAATTAATATCTTCATACCCAACTCCTTCTGATGGAGAAATTAAACCACCTAATACATGATAAACACCTTTAAAATTACCGGCTTTTTCAAAAGTAAAAACACTTTTATAATCTTCTAAAACACAAATTATATTTTTATCTCGACCCTCATCACTACAAATATCACAAATCTCTTTATCTGTAATGTGACCACAAATCTTACAAGGTCGTAAAGTTTTTTTTGCTTCAACTAAATCAACACTAAATTCTTCTATTTGTTCTGGTGGCATATCGAGTGTTGACAAAGCCATTCGTTCAGCACTCTTTTCACCTATTCCTGGTAATTTCTTATAATATTCAATAATATTTTCTAACTTCTTAGGATAAATCATTAGAAAAGTCCACCTAAACCACCAAGAGAGCCCATTTTTTCTTCAATTTCTTTATCCACTTTACTTGTAGCATCTTTACTAGCCAAAACAATCATATCCTCTAGTATTTCTAAATCATCACTTTCCAATTGCCCTTTAATTTTAATGGAAACCATTTCCTTTTTTCCATTGAAAACAACTTCTACCATTTCAGAGTTTCCAGTAAATAATGTATTATCTATTTCCTCTTTCTTTTTTTGCATATCTCTTTGCATTCTTTGGGCTTGTGCCATTAAATTTTGCATATTCATTTTCTTTTTCCTCTTTCCTATTTTATTTCTATTTTTTCTTTATCAAAAATGGCAAATGCCTCTTGATAATCTTCATTTTGATCTTCTTGCTTTTTTTCTTCTTGTTGCCTACTAAATACTGGTTCATCAAGAATTTGATAGACATATTTTTCTTTTAATTTTTTTATATATTCTTTTTTGTTTTTTTCCCATTCGGTATTTGTTAAAGCAATAAAGTGAATTGCACTACCTATTATTTTTTTATATTTATTTTCTATTTTTTCTATATTATTATTAAACATATCTACAATACTTTCTTGAACATCAGTAACAATATTAATTGTTTTAGAAGCAAGTACTAATTCTGAATCTATAATAATAGATTTTATTTCATCTGTACTTTCTAAACTGCTATTAAATTGTAGCCACTTATCCTTACTATCTAAAAGTAAAGATTTATCTGCTTCTGCAAAACAATTATTGATTCGAACCATTTTTAATTTTTCTAAATAATCAAGGTAACTTCTATCCTCGGTAATGGATTCTACGACATCTTGTTTTTTTTCTTTAGTTGATTTTTCTTTTCCTTTATCTTCATTTTCTATTGTTGCTTTTTTATCACTTACAATATCTT
>CAZIDI010000049.1:0-7916 GCA_964537805.1 uncultured Muribaculaceae bacterium
CGAAATACAACGATTCCAACAAGTAAATCACAAGTATTCTCAACTGCTGCAGACAACCAACCCGCTGTAGACATTCATGTTTTACAAGGAGAACGTCCAATGGCTCAAGATAATAAAACCCTTGGTAACTTCCAACTTACAAATATTCCACCTGCACCAAGGGGAGTACCACAAATCGAAGTTAAATTTGATATTGATGCCAATGGTATCGTAAACGTTACGGCCAAGGATTTAGGAACAAACAAAGAACAATCTATTACCATTCAATCTTCAACTGGTTTAAGTGATGAAGAAATCGATAAAATGGTAAAAGAAGCAGAAGCAAATAAAGAAGCAGATGAAAAAAGAAAAGAAGAAGCAGAAGTTCGTAATAATGCTGATGCTTTAATCTTCCAAACAGAAAAAGCAATTAGTGATTTAAAAGATAAAGTGGATGAAAAAGATAAAAATGATGCTGAAGATAAAATTAAGGAGTTAAAAACTGCCTTAGGGGGAACAGATATAGAAGACATTAAGAAAAAAACAGATAGTCTAAATGAAGTGGCTATGAAACTTGCTACTAAAGTTTACGAACAAGCATCCAAAGAAAATCAAGCAAATGAAAGTAGTGAAAATACTTCTACTAAAGAAGACAAAAAAGATGATGTAGAAGAAGCCAATTACGAAGAAAAATAATTAAGATAAAGTTCTAGTTATCTAGAACTTTACTTTTGATTATAAAAAGGAGAAAGAATGACAAAAGAAAAACTAGAAAATATATTATTAAATTTAGTCAGTACAGGAGCAGATTTTGCAGAAGTCTTTTTAGAGAAAAGAAAAAATAAAACGTTTAACTATATTGACAATCGTTTAGATGAACTTAATATGAAACATCTTGAAGGAATAGGCTTGCGTATTGCAAAAGAAAATCATACCTTTTATGGCTCTACAAGCGATTTATCGGAGGAAAGCATTCAAAAAATTACAGAAAATTTAAAAGAAAATATAAAAGATAAGGTAGTTATTTCCAATATAAAACTGAAAGATAAAAAAGAATATAAACATAGTGGAACCAATAAGTATAGTGATGAAGAAATTAAAAATAAATTAAAAGAAATTAATGATACAATACGTAAAAAAGATAATCGCATTGTGCAAGTAAATATTATTTTTAAAAATGATCTTCAAAATGTTACAATAGCCAATCAAAGTGGAAAATATGTACAAGAAGAAAGAATCTATACAAGAATATTTATTATGGTTAATTTTAAAGATGGAGAAAATATTTCTAATAATCGTTATTCCTATGGAATGGCTATGGGCAATGAATTATTAGATAAAATTGATTATGAAAAGATAATAGAGGATTTAGTAAAAACAGGAATCGATAAATTATATGCAAAACCTTGTATGGGGAAAGTAATGCCTGTTGTTATTGCTTCTGGTTTTGGAGGAGTCATATTCCACGAGGCTTGTGGACACGCTATGGAAGCAACTTCTGTTGCAGATCATCTTTCTGTTTTATCGGATGATTTAAATAAGAAAATAGCATCTTCTAAAGTAACCATTATTGATGATGGAACCTTGAGCCAAGAATGGGGAAGTACCCAAATAGATGATGAGGGAAATAAAACACAAAGAAATGTATTAATAGAAAATGGTGTATTAAAAAATTTCTTAGTGGATGAATTAAATACACGAAAAATGAAAATGCCTATTACAGGTTCGGGAAGAAGAGAAGATTATTCTTTTGCACCTACTTCGAGAATGAACAATACCTATTTAGCCTCTGGAACCGATTCTATAGAGGATATGATTCAAAGTATTGATTTTGGTTTATATGCTAAAGATTTAGGTGGAGGACAAGTATCAACTGAAACAGGAGAATTTAATTTCGGCTGTGATACTGCTTATATGATACGAAATGGCAAAATAGCAGAATGTGTCAAAGGTGCCTCATTAATTGGAAATACCAAAGAAATCTTAAAAGAAATTGAAATGGTTGGCCCTGATTTAGCATTAGGGCAAGGAATGTGTGGTTCTATTAGTGGTAGTGTTCCTGTAAATGTAGGGCAACCAACTATAAAAGTAGGGCACATTTTAGTGGGAGGCGAAGCAGATGAATAATTTAATCGAACTTGCTAAGAAACATAATATAGAATTAGAAATTAATAAAACAAGTGCTAATTGTACGGAAATAAATATTTTAAATGGTAAAGAAAAAAGTTTTGAAACAAAATACAACGATACTTATCTTTTAAAAGCTATTCAAAATAACAAATGTGTTCGTTTGATGACAGAAAATCTTAACAATCCAAAAGATTTGCTTGAAGATTTAGAAAGTATTTTTAAAGTGCAAGAAAACGATACCAAAAACCGTTTAAGTAAAGGAACTATTTATAATAATACAGAAAGCCGTTTTATAAACGATTATCAAAAAATAAAAGAGGATTTACTTTCATTAGAAGAATTAAAAAAAGAGTATCCAATTTCCTCTCTTGAAATTTCATATGGCTATTATGAAGAAGAAAATGAAATAAAAAATGCCCAGGCAGATTTGAAAAATGATTGCTATTTTCATCAATATGCTATCTCCATTACTTTGAAAAAAGATGGTGTAGCCAAAAACTTTTGTGATTACTTTTACTCTAAATATTATGATTTTCAAGCATTTAAAGAATATATACTTGCTAATTTAAAAATTTTAGTACTAAAATTAAATAGTTCTTCTTGCCAAACCAAAAAATATAATGTTATATTAAAAAATAATGTAGTAACAGAAATAGTAGAAACGTTTTCTTCTATGTTTTTAGCAAAAAATATTGATTTAAAAGAATCCATTTTATGTGATAAATTTGATACAAAAGTATTTAGTAACCAAATTTCTATAATAGAAGATCCTTGTGGAAAAAAGACAATTATTAAAAAGGCATTTGATGAAGAAGGTACTCCTACTTCTTATAAAGAAATCATAAAAAATGGTGTTTTTCAAAAACAATTAAATGATTTAGAATATGCTTTTAAGTTAAAGCAAGAACCAACTGGGAATGCCGATGGGATCCATAATTTATATATTCAAAGTGGAAATTGCTCCTATGAAGAGTTAATCAAAAAATTGAAAAATGGTATTATTGTAGATAATGTTATGGGACTTCATTGTGGTATCAATGTAAAAAATGGCAATATCTCTTTACAGGCAGAAGGGCTAGTAGTAGAAAATGGTTGTATTACTACTGCTTTGCATAAAATAATATTGGTAACCAATATTTTTGAAGTTTTAGGTCAAGTCATAGAGGTTGGAAATGATTTTTCTAGAAATTCTTTGGAAGTTTTTTGTCCCTCTTTATTAATAGAAAATATTACAATAGCAGGAGAGAAGTGATGATTTATGAATAAAAAAGATTATTATGAGGTGTTAGGTGTATCCAAAACCGCAAGTGATGAAGAAATTAAAAGAGCATTTAGGCGCCTTGCTAAACAATATCACCCTGATGTTAATAAAAGTGCAGATGCCGAAGAAAAATTTAAGGAAATTGGAGAGGCGTATGCCATCCTGTCTGATCCAGAAAAACGTCGTCAGTATGATCAATTTGGCCACGCCGCGTTTGATGGCAGTTCTAGTGGTTTTCAAGGATTCAGTGCAGATGATATTGATTTAGGAAGTATTTTTGATGAATTTTTTGGCTCTAACTTTGGATTTAACTTTGGTGGTGGAAGTACTAGAAGAAGAAATGGAGCAACTAAAGGCCGTGATCGTTTAGTAAAACTTAATTTAACATTTGAAGAAGCCGTTTTTGGTTGTAAAAAAAGTATTAATATTGATTTAAATGAAACTTGTAGCAAATGCCACGGTGCTGGTGGATTTCACGAAAAAACGTGTACTAAATGTAATGGCCGTGGAACAATTATAATGGAACAAAAATCTATGTTTGGTATTTTTCAAACGCAAACCGTATGTAATGAATGTGGTGGAAGTGGAAAAACATTTGAAGAGATTTGTAATCAATGTCGTGGAACTGGGTATACAAAAGAAAATAAAGAAATTTTAGTAACGGTTCCAGAAGGAGTAGATACGGGGTACCAATTACGTATTAGTGGAAAAGGAGAAGCTGGAAGTAATGGAGGACCTAATGGAGATATCTATATTGAATTTAACGTTAGAAAACACGATTTCTTTGAAAGAAATGAAGAAGATATTTACTTAGAAGTACCTATTACCATTGCAGAAGCAGCCTTAGGTTGTAAAAAAGAAATTCCAACTCTTGAAAATAATGTCATGTTGGAAATTAAGCCAGGTGCTAGTACAGGAGATAAATTACGATTAAAAGGAAAAGGAATTAAAGTTCCCAATTCCATCCGCAAAGGAGACTTGTATGTCATTTTGAACGTTATAACTCCAACAAAACTAAATCGTAAACAAAAGAAACTTTTAGAAGAGTTACAAGAAACGGATTTAGAAGAGGAACCAAGTATTAAAAATTTCAAAAAGTGCTTAAAATAGGTGCTTTTTTCATTTACACTACAAAAAACAAAGTTTTGACAAGGCATATTCTAAATTGTTATACTTATTATAGTATAAGAGGTTGATGAAATGGCAAAAAAATACAAAAATAGCTTATTACTTGTAGGATTTTTTCTATCCCTTGCATTTCTTCTTTTATGTTCTTATATAAAGTATAAAAAAGAAATAGAAAGTACAAGCCCTTTAGTTCTAGTAGAAAATGGCTTATCCATAAATTTTTTAAATGGTAATAAAGTTGTTTTAAGTGGCGAAAATAAAACCTATACTTTTTCAGTTACGAATAATAACGAAAGCGATTTACAATACTATATTAGTTTAGAAGATATAAAAGCCAATCAAGAAACTATTACTTATGATTTGACGGAACAAAATGAAAAAATCAAGATTTTGAAAAGTGATGTAACCAAAGAAAATAATACTTTAGCCAGTATGATGAAAATTGCAGCAGGAGAAACCCATTTTTATACGCTTATTTTATATGAAAACGATGCTTTGGAACTAAAAGCTAAACTAAATATTAGTGTTGAGGAACCAAACGAAGAATATTTTGCCAATACTATTTTAAAAAATACTCCTCCTAAAAAAGAAACTTTAACCAAAGTAGGAGCAGAGGTTGCTACAGCAGATGAGGGATTAATTGAAGCTGATGATTCCCATGGTACTATTTACTATTTTAGAGGAAATGTCCAAAATAACTATGTTTCCTATGCCAATCTATTATGGCGTATTGTCAAAATTAATAGTGATGGAAGCATTCGCCTTGTATTAAATGATTACTTAGATTCTACTTCTAACTTAAATGATGCCAAAGCAAGCTTTGAAGAAAAACTAGATTTTTCCAAAAGCCCATTGGAAGAAACTTTAAAAATTTGGTATGATGAGCATATAGCAGAATACGAGGGGAGTTTAATATCCAATAAATATTGTGTTGATGATTCCGTTGTAAAAGAAGAAGAGGGAAAAACCTACTATGCAGGCAATACACGTTTACTAAGTGAACTTACAGCATCTCCTGCTTGTCTTGGAAAAGAATATTCAAATCGCATTAGTATCTTAAGTGCAGATGAAGTTATTCTCTCTGGTGCTACAACAAATGCCAATAATACAGATTTTTATTTATATCTTCCCGAAAAATTAGTTTCTTATTGGACTTCAACTCCTAGTTTTAGTGATACAGAAAATATTACTTATTTTGAAGTTACTACAGAGGGAAAAGTGGTTTCAGAAAATGATGGAACTATCTTTAAAGGAATAAGACCTGTTTTGAATTTAATTAAAAAAACTCGCGTATCTGGTTTAGGAACGAGTGCAAATCCTTATACCATTAAGTAGATTTACATTTCTTTTTGTAAATCATTTACTTTTATTTTCATCTAAAAAACATATATGATAAAATATAATAGGAAGTGGTTTGTTATGCAAATTATAAAAGATATTATAGGATTCATTGATGCATTATCAAAGATAGATTATCTTTTGTATGTTGCGGTTTTAGTGTTGATTATTCTAATCGTTTCTTTAATCTATATCATCCGTACCGGTGAAGAAGAAGATTTAAAGGAGAATGGACAATCAGAAATAGAAGATTTAAAAGCCATTGTAAATGATATTGAAAATCGAGAGCCTACTGCTATAAAATTAAATGATTATGAAAAAGAACAAGAGGAAAAAGCAATTATTAGTTATCAAGAATTATTAGAAAAGAATAAAATGGATATAAAATATGAAGAAGAAAATCTAAATAATGAAGAAATTACAATCAAAAAAATCAATTTAGATTCATTAGTAGAAAAGCCAAAAGAACATAAACATATTGGATTTTATAATTATGAAAGAGAAGAAGAATTTTTAAAAAGCTTACAAGCCTTAAATAAATTATTAAATTAAAAGAGAATCTCTCTTTTTTTTATTTTGAAGGGTATTGTGCTATAATAAAAACACTTTGGAGGGATACTGATGAAATTTCACATTATAACACTTGGCTGCAAAGTGAACGCCTATGAAAGTGAAGTTATAAAAGAAAATTTAGTAAAACATGGTTTTATCTATACAGGTGAGGAAGAAAGTGCAGATATTCTAATTATCAATACTTGTTCTGTTACCAATATGGCTGACAATAAATCAAAAAAACAAGTTCGCCATGCTAAAAGATTAGGAAAAATGGTAGTGGTTTGTGGATGTAGCAGTGAAAATAAAAAGGAAGAATACGAACAATTAGGGGCATCTATTTTAATTGGCAATCAAGATAAAAGTAAAATTTGTGAATATATAGAAGAATATATAAATACAAAAAAAGAATACGTAAAATTTTATCATGAAGATAAGTATGCATTTGAAAATATGGAATTAGAAGAGTTCGAAAGCAAAACGAGAGCTTTTGTCAAAATAGAAGATGGATGTAATAATTATTGTAGTTATTGTATTATTCCTTATGTACGAAAAAATGTTAGAAGTAAAGATTTTGATGTGGCAATAAAAGAAATAAAAAAATTAGTAAAAAATGGCCATAAGGAAATTGTTTTAACGGGTATTTTAACAGGTTCTTATTATTCCAATGGTCATAATTTAGCAGATTTAATAGAAGAAATAAGTAAAATAGAAGATTTAAAAAGAATACGAATTTCTTCTATTGAAGTAACGGAATTAGAAGAAAGTATGATGCACGTTATTAAAAATAATAAAAAGGTAGTTAGTCATTTTCATATTCCTTTACAAGCAGGAAGCGATAAAATTTTAAAACGAATGAATCGAAAATATGATTTGGAATATTATAAAAAGAAAATAAAAGAAATTCGAGATATTCGGGAAGATGTAAGTATCACAACCGATGTAATTGTAGGGCATCCATACGAAACAGAAGAAGATTTTTTAGAAACAATCAAAACTTGCAAAGAAATTGGCTTTTCTAAAATACATGTATTTCCTTATTCCAAAAGAAGTGGTACGCCATCAAGTAGAATGCCAGAACAAGTAAGTGATGAAGAAAAAAAGAGCAGAAGTCATCGTCTGAATGAAGTGAGTAAAGAATTAGAGCAAAAATTTATGGAAAAACACTTAAATCAAGAAATAGATGTGTTAATTGAAGAAGTAAGTTCAAAAGAAAGTACTGGTTTTACAGCTAATTATATGAAAGTAAAAATACTTAAAAAACTAGAACATAATACTTTTTATAAAGTAAAATTATTAGAAGTGCAAGATGGATTTATTCTTGGTGAATGTATAGAAATAAAGGTTTGAAAAAATCTTTTTTCTTTTTTTAAAATACAACACAAGTATTGTAAAAAATAAAATCTTGATTTATATTAAAAATAACAATAGATGGAGGAAGAAAATGAAAGAAAACATGGGTAAGGAAATATCAGAAAGTAAAAGAAAAACCCTAGGGAGAACGGAGAAGAAAATACTAATAGTAAGG
>CAZIDI010000050.1:0-7839 GCA_964537805.1 uncultured Muribaculaceae bacterium
TAAGTGCTTTAACCTCTCTTTTAAGGCTGTTGTTTTCTTTTTCTAATGTTTGATGACTTTTTGTATAATTATTTACTTCATTAAATAGTTGTTCAATCTTAGGTTGAAATTCCATAGCCTTTTTAGTTTCTTTAATTATATTATTCATACTATCAAAAGTTTCTTTTTCAACTAGGACATGAGTTTTATTAAAAGGAATATTTTTGGTTGTTTTCATTTTATCTTCAAATTCATTCATAGCATTATCTAAACCTTTATTAATGGTATTTACTTTATTTTCATAATATCTAGTAGTCTTTTTAAATTCTTTTACTTTAATATATTTAGCATTACTTCCTTTAATGCCTCGTTCTAAATCATAACCATAGCTAGTAAGTCTTGCGTGATATTTATCTTGTAATTCAGATAAATGAATTTTATCTTTAATATATTGTTTTTTAGAAATAGTATATCTTTCCGTATTTGTTCTTTTATCAAATTTTTTAACAAGTGGTACAACGACACAATGAACGTGTGGTGTTGCTTCATCTGGAGATATAATAACGGCATTTAAAGAATCTTTAATAGATTTGGAATAATAACTCTTTCCACTACAAATTTTACCACAGACTAAAATTACTTTCCCATACATTTCACTTACCTTTTCTTACATTTAATATTCTTTTTTCTTGAATCTCATAATCTTTTAACAAATAATGAAACTGTTCATTTTGCGCTAGTAAATCACTACGTTTTAATTGAAATAACTTTATTATACCATCTTCATCAAAAATATTAATTAATCTACCTAATTCGACCTCTGTAAGTTTACCAATATTTTATAAAACAAGTTAGAAATCGCATTTCTCACTTTATTTTCTAATGCATATTGTTCTGCGAATCTACAAAATATTTCATTTGATTTATCCCAATGTCCAAAAAAATGTCCTACACCATTTTCATCTTCTTTGTATACTAATGGTTTTCCTATATCGTGAAAAAGCGCAGCCATTCTTATAATAAAGTTATTAGGTACTCCGTCTACAACGTGTAATATATGCTCATATACATCAAAAATATGCCAAATATTATTTTGCTTAAAATTTTTGCAAGCCGATAATTCTGGAATTATTTTGAATATGATTTCTTCATTGTTTCTAATGAACTCACTAGGTTTATCTTGTAATAATACGTTTTTTAAAAAATCCATATAAAGTACACCATTAAATCTAACTATTTTTCTAATTTTCCAAAGCGATTAAAAGGATATAATATAAAATTGGTTGTTCCTTTTATTTGGCTTTTTTTCACAGGCCCAATACTTCTACTATCTAGAGAAACTAAACGATTATCTCCTAAAACGAAATACTCATCACTACCAAGAGTGATACTTTCATAACTACTGGTTTCTCCATAGGCATAAACATCTTCTATTTTTTTATCATTAATATAAATAGCATTATTTTCAATGGCTATCTTTTCTCCTGGAAGACCATAAACTCTTTTAATCAGTTCATCTTCTTTTGCATCGACAACTACAATATCGTATCGATCTATTTTCGCAAGTTTATTTAAAATCATAAACTCTGTTCCATCCAAAGTTTTATACATCGAATTTCCATTTACTTTAATGGGTGTTGCTATAAAGGTTCTCACTAACAAAACCACAATAAGGATTAGTATATAAGGCAATAATTCTTTTATATTTTTTATTATTTTTTCTTTCATAATGTCATCCTCTCGATATCTATTATACAACAAAAATACCAGTTTATAAAACTAAAAAAGAAGCTTTATTCTGCTTCTTTCATACTGCTATTTCTTTCTTTAACTTTATATTCTTTACGCATATTTTTAATAAAGTTAAGTTTAGCACGGCGAACCAACCCTTTTTTCACAACTGTAATTTTGTCAATTGTTGGTGCATTTACTGGGAATACTCTTACTACTCCTACACTTCCGCTTTTTTTACGAACAGAGAAAGTTTCAGATACACCAGAACCTTTTTTAGCAATTACAATTCCTTCAAAAGCTTGGATTCTTTCCTTTTTACCTTCTTTTACCCAAACATCTACTCTTACAATATCTCCAACACGGAATTCTGGAATGTTTGGTTTCATGTGCTTTTCATTAATTTTGTCGACTAGATTAGCCATCGTATAACATCCTTTCTATTTAATATTTATCTTCTGTAATCATAAATATATGTTTTTCAGCGGATTACATGCTTAAAAAGCAGATTCATTATAGCAAAAAAATTGTCAATATGCAAATTTTTTTAACGACTATGTCCTTTTTCAAATTGTTCTTCGTATACTCTTTCTTCTTCTAATTTTAAGTACAATAATTTTTCTTTTAATTGTCCTTCTAAAACTTTTATACGTTTTAAATACTTTTCTTGTTCTTCTTTCTTTAAATATTCTTTGTATTTTCTTTGCACTACGCTTTTTTCTTTCGTAAGTTCATTTAAGGCAATGGCAACATCTCCACTGGTTGCATCATCATCTTTTAAAACACTTAGGATAAGAGCAGCAAGACGGCGAAAAGATTTATCTAACTTTTTTGTTAAAATACTATTTGTAATTTTAGAGTTTATGATGGATAAACTACTAATTTCAATTAAATTTGCATTTTTAATATTTGGCTTAAAAACATATCCTTCTTCTAGGAAATCAAATTTACTTAATTTTTTATTTTTATTTCTTTTCTTGATTACATATTTTTCCATAACTTCACTTCACCTTAACTTAATAAATCTTTTCTTCTTTCTTCCGTTTTTTTCAATTGCTCAAGACGGCGCCATTCTTTTATTTTTTCGTGATCTCCACTTAACAGAACATCTGGTACTTTTAATCCCCTAAATTCTCTTGGTTTGGTATAAGTAGGATAATCTAATAAATTGTTTGTGAATGATTCTTCTACATAAGATTCTTCTTTAATTACTCCATCGATTAGTCTTATCACACTATCACAAATTGCCATAGCAGGAATTTCTCCTCCTGTTAAGATGTAATCTCCAATACTGATTTCTTCATCTACAAAATCACGAATCCGTTCATCAAAACCTTCATAATGTCCACAAACCAAAATAAGGTGTTTTTCTCTTTTTAAACTATGGGCTTTTTTTTCGGTATACGTTTTTCCTTGAGGTGTCAATAAAATAACTTTGGAGTCTTTTCTTTTTACTGATTCTATAGCAAGAACGAGTGGCTCTACCATCAAAACCATGCCACTTCCTCCTCCGTAGGGAGTATCATCTACTTGACTATTGGAAAGTTTGGAAAAATCCCGAAAATTGATAATATGAATTTCCACTGCTTTTTTATCTATGGCTCTTTTGATAATAGACTCACTTAAGAAACCTTCAAACATTTTGGGAAAAAGGGTGATAATATCGACTCTCATAAGATTAAATTTTCACCGC
This sequence comes from uncultured Muribaculaceae bacterium, assembly GCA_964537805.1. GTDB lineage: Bacteria > Bacillota_I > Bacilli_A > RF39 > UBA660 > MGBC108787. The sequence goes on from CAZIDI010000050.1 coordinate 3,404, forward strand.
CTTTTGTGTAAACACATTTTTTTTCTACATCTACTTTTTGAATGTATTCTTGGTTTAGGGGAACGTAGAAGTTCTTTTCTCCTTCAATATATAATAATATATTGGCCTTATTATACACGATTTCTTTAATTTTACCTAATACTTTTTTATTTTCTATAATTTCCATCCCAATTAAGTCTTTATAGAGGTATTCCCCTTTTTTTAAATTTAGAATACTTCTTTTGATATACACATTTTGTCTAATATATTTTAAAACTTCATTAATATTGGTATAACTCTCTAAAGTAATCATATCAAAACATTTGTGATGACGATAAGTTTTTATAATTTCTTCTTTTTTTTCTTTTCCAATATAAATTGGAATTCCAGGTGTAAAAACAAGTTCTTTTCTTTCAAATTCACTTAAAATTCTTAATTCTCCTTTAATTCCATGGGTATTTACAATACGCCCAATGTATACATATTCATTCAAAATACTTCACACTCATTTCATACATTAAAATACTTGCCGCGACTGCAGCGTTTAAAGATTCACAAGTCTCTTTTATAGGAATTTTTACAAAATGGGCCGCGTATGGTTTTAAATTTTTACATACCCCTTGTCCTTCATTGCCAATTATTAGGGCTACCTTATCTTTTATAGGAATTTCTTTTATATTTTCACCCTTTACAACATCGGTAATTAAAATTTGATATTCGGATTGTATATTTTTTAAAAATGATGGTAAATCTCTTCTTAAAACATTGATATTAAAAAGCATTCCTTCACTAGCTCGTATTACTTTTTCATTATATAAATCGACGGTATCCAAACTTACAACAATATCTGTAAATCCAAAAGCAATCGCACTACGAATAACCGTTCCAAAGTTTCCGGGATCTTGAATCGCATCTAAAACTAAAACGTTGTCTTTTATAGGTTCTTCTTGCATTTTATAGCATACTGCAACACGAGAAGAAATACTTACTTGGCTTGAAATCTTTTTCATTATCCCTTCTGTAACATAAAAGTCTGCATTTAAAGAATCATCAATAGAAATAATTTCTTTAATTAAATTCTTTTTCTTGGCTTCTTCTATTAAATGTTCTCCCTCTACTAGAAATAACCCCGTTTCATCACGATTTTTTTTATTTTTTAATTTTCCCCATTCTTTTACACGGGTATTGGCTAATGATTCTATTTTCATTTTTTAACTCCTTAATCTTTTTCTTGCTTCTTTGTATTTGGGATAATATTTTTCAACATGGTTCCAAAACTTAGAACTATGATTTGCTTCGTAAAAGTGACACAATTCATGAATAATCACATAATCTAACAAATCGATTTCTTTTTTTAATAACTCCGTATTTAATGTAATGGTATTGTTTCCTCTATTATTCACACCCCATCTTGTTTTCATATTCCGAAATTTCAAAGTAAACTTCGGAATATTTTTAAAATAAGGAGTAATTCTTTCTACTTCTAAAGTAAAAATTCGTTTTACTTCACTTTGGAAAAACTTTTGCAAGGCTTTTTCATTTTTGGCAAATATTAAATCGCCTTCAAAGTAAGGAACAGTTACATTTTCATTGTAGCAAATGGTATACTGTTTTCCTAAATAATTGAAAAATAAATCTCTTTCGGTACTTTTCTTTATTTCTCTATACATTTTAGTAATTTTATCGTAATTGTCTTTAATTAGTTTTTCTATTGTTCTTTTACTAACAAAGCGATTACAAGTGGCATATAACTTTTTATCTTCTTTAAAACGCAAGTAAATATTTTTATTGTTTTTATAAACAATTACAACTTCTACTACATCTCCATCTATTACGACTTGCATAATACCACCTACACTTTATTTTAGCATAAGAAAGGTATGAAAAAAAGTATTCAAAACTTGAATACTTTTAAATTAGAAGCCGTGGCCTCCACCTCCGCCGCCGCCGAAGCCTCCGCCAGAAGAGAATCCACCACCAAATCCACTACCACTTGAACTTGATGAATTGGCACGAGCGGCTGTTACTGCTGTAATATTTGAATGAACAGAATTTGTGATACTATTATTGATTGCATTAAAAACATACCAATCACTAAATGTTGGATTGTATCCTGTCATATAAATTCCTTGTGTTTCTAACTCTTTTATCTTAACATTCATACATTTTGCTACTTTTTCGGCTAAACCAAAGACAGTTGCATACACCATAAAACGTTCCCATAAAGTAATTTCTGGAAGTTCTTTTGTATCAAAGGTTCCAAAATCATTTAAGAACTTTTTAAAAGCTTTCCATTTCGCATAATCTTCATTTCCTTTTTTCGTTCTTTTAAAGAAGCAAATCGTATAAATTAAGAAAATAATGGATAAGAAAACATTTAGAAAAATGGTTGGAAGTACTACTGTGAAGATTCCACTTAAAAATACTAGTAAGAAACCTGTAACTACAAATAAAGTACTCATAACCTTTGGCTTGGCATTTTTTTCAAAAAAGTTTTGATTCTTGCCATCGCGAATCACTTTGTTTTTCCAAGTAGTGTATGAGGTAGAGAACTTCTCACACGTTTTGGTACTTCTTGCATAACTTTGTAATTCCTGTGTTGTAAACTTTCCCTCACTACCAACTTTTTTAAATAGAAAATCAAGTAAAAACTTTTCCGTTTCATTCGTATTTTCTTCATTTACTAAAGTAAAGACATATTCTTTTTTCTTTTTCTCGGATGGAATTTCTTCTACTTGAATCGCCTTCTTATAAATTAAATTCATAATAGAGGCACTCATTGCATTTGGCGTTATATTTTTATTCATTAAGTAATCTACTACTTCTACGTTATAATCATCAATAAATTCACGGTTATATTCATTCGTAAATTCACTTTTATATTCTTTATCAAATTTAAAATAAACGTAAATCCAAGCAACTATTAAACCAACTAAATGAAGAAGAGAAATTCCTAAAAAAGTATAAAATATTCTTTTCATTTGGCTTCTTTTTTGATTTTGTTCCTCTGCTCTTTTTTGTTCTACTTCCATAATTCCTTCTAAAGCTGTGTTATTGGTTTTTTTATTTACTAAACTACCATTTAATAAATTTTTGTCAAAGGTCATACGAATATCAACAGGATTATATGCTTCTAACTTACTTACCGTTGCTAAAGCATACTCGTTATTCATAGGGCGAATTTCTCCAGACATTTCTCCGTGCGCCCAGACACGAAAAGAATCCGTTGTATCTTGATTAGGAAGGTGCACCTTTATTTGTAAATTGTGTATATCATCTTCGTAGTCATCCCCAATAAAGGTCCAGTAAAGTTCTGCAACATCATTGTGTAAAACGGCAGCATCACGAACAATGTATTTTAGGCGAAAAGCAACTGTATCGCTACTTGCTTTAAAATACATTTTATAACTTTTCCCATTGGTGATTCCATTTTCTAAAAAGCCATAATTACTTGCTTGCCCTAAGGTTAAATTTTTAAAATCTGAGTCGTTTATTGTAGAGAAACTCACATCATCTACCTTTTTGGCAGATACATTTACCATATCGATTCCACTTGCATTATAAATCTGATTGTTTTCATATCCACTACTTCCAAGACGACTATTTTTATAAACAATATCACGTATATAACCATTAAAACTGCCTTTTAATACGATAAGTTCTGTAACTTCTAAATCTCCATCTTCTACTATCGTAGCATCGATATAATAATTTTTAATTTTATAATCTACAGTATCGGCATTTACAAATAATGGGATCGTAAACAAAATGGTAAGTATCGTTAAAACTAATTTTTTCATAAACTCACTCCTAAAAAGAAAAATTTAAGCATTCTGCTTAAAATTTTACTTGTACGTTTTCTCTTTCTGTCTCATTTGCTTCAAAGAATGCTTCCTTCTTAAAATGAAACAATGAGGCCACAATATTGCTAGGTACAACTTCTATTTTATTATTATAAGTAAGTACTGTATCATTATAAAATTGTCTAGCGCTAGCAATTTTTCCTTCTGTTTGTTGTAACTCTGTTTGCAATTCTAAAAAGTTCGTATTGGCTTTTAAGTCTGGATAACTTTCTGATAAAGCAAATAATTTTGTCATCGCTTTTGTTAGTTCTCCATCTGCTTTCATTTCTTCTTCTGGTGTTGATGCACTTAAGAAAGTATTTCTAGCCTTAATTACATTTTCCAAAGTTTCGCTTTCATGTTTTGTATAGCCTTTAACTGTTTCTACTAAATTAGGAATTAAATCAAATCTTCTTTTTAATTGCACATCAATTTGTGCCCATTGATCTCTTACACGATTTCTTAAAACAACTAATTTATTATAGGTTGCAATTACAAATAGAACAATTAAAACCACTACTACTAAGAGTATCCATTTCCACATTTTTCTATCTCCTCCTTATGTATCTATTTTATCATATGTTCATAAACTCTGCAATAAAACATAAAATGAAT
>CAZIDI010000051.1:0-7829 GCA_964537805.1 uncultured Muribaculaceae bacterium
CTATTAGTATTTTCTTCTCCGTTCTCCCTAGGGTTTTTCTTTTACTTTCTAATGTGCCCCCAGACGAACATCTGAAGTTGGGAGGTTTATTCTTTTCTTTTTCATTTTCTTTTCCTCCATCTATTGTTATTGACATTATAATAAAATTTTGTTTTATTTTCAATTAAAAAAGAAGCTTTATTATGCTCCTTTAATAATTTCAATCGCATTACGCATTTTAATATCATATTTTACAACTTCTAAACTTCCATATGCCTTTAAAAGTTCTTCTTTTGAAATACCATAATTTTTTGCCATTTCATCTGCTTGTTTATCAGCCTCTTCATCTGTTACTTCAATCTTTTCAACTTCTGCAACTTTTTCAAGCAAATAACGATATTTAATACGCTTTGTTGCTTCTGGTTCCATTTGTTCATGCATTTTTTCATGTGTTATACCACTAAATTCATAGTATTGATCCATCGTAAGTCCTTGCATTTTTAATTGGTCTTCAAATTGATGCATCATACGATGAACTTCATCATCTAAAATTTCAGGATTAATATCTACTTTCATATTGTCACTAGCTTTAGCTAAACAATCTTCAATATATTGATCTTCAATTTCAGCTTCTTTACGAGCCTTGATTGTTTCTTCTACTTTTTTGTCAAATTCTTCTTTGGTTTTTACATCTTCATAGCCTAAATCCAAATAAAACTCTTCATTAATTTCTGGAAGTACTCTTGTTTTAATTTCGTTAACCTTTACAACAAATTTTACGTCTTTATTTTTTAAATCTTCTTTATAATTCTCTGGGAAAGTTAAATTTAATTCTTTTTCTTCTCCTGCTTTTAATCCAATTAAACCTTCTTCAAAGCCAGGGATAAAAGTATGTGATCCTATTTCAAGAGGATAATTTTCTCCAGAACCACCATCTAATTCTTTTCCATCAACAAAACCTTTAAAATTAATAATGGCAGTATCTCCTACTTCTACTTTTGCTTTTTCCTCTTTCCCTTTAATTTCCGCAAATTGATTACGAAGTTTTTCTGTTTCTTCTGCTATTTCTTCTTTTGTTACTTTAGCAGCTGGTTTTTTTACCTTTAAATTTTTATATTCTCCTAAAACTACTTCTGGTGCTGTAATAAAAGTAAATTCTAAAACGCACTCTTTCTCATTAATCGTTTTTACATCTAATTTTGGTTCACATACAGGAGTGATTTTAGTTTCTTCCAATAAATCTTTATATGCTTTATCAACAGCTCCATCAATAGCATCCATATAAAGAGATTCTATTCCAAACTTTTTAATGAAAATATCTTTTGGAGCAGCACCTTTTCTAAAGCCATCTATTTTTACATCTTTGTTTTTTTTCTTAAAGGCTTTATCTAAACATTTTTCCCAATCTTTTCCTTCTATTTTGATTTCTTTTACAATAACATTTTTTTTCATAACTTCTAGTCCTCTTTCTAACAAGTCCTATTATACAAAAGGTAATTTAAAAAATCAATTCATTTTCACAAATTGATTCTATACAACTAAAAAGTTCTACTATATATTTAATGATTTTCTTTTAAATTTATTTTCACGCTTTCAATTTCTTGTATGCTCAAATCTACAAATTCTTGAATTTCTTTTATACTTTTTCCTTTCAATAGCATCTTTTTAGTTATCTCCATATTTGCCATTTTGTTACCATTCTCTAATCCTTGTTTTAAACCTCTCTCCATTCCTTGCTCTATTCCTTGCTCTATTCCTTGCTCGATACCTTGCTGAATACCTTGTTCCATCCCCTCTTTCATTCCGTTTTCCATACCTTCTTTGTAGGCATCTTCTTTTAGTTCCTCTAACTCTGCTTCATGAAATTCATCATAATTATAATAGAAAAGGCTATCAAATTCTTTCATAAAATCTTCCATTTTCTTTTCCACCTTTTTCATCATCCCATTCTCCCGATAAAGGTTACTTGCTAATTTCTCATCTTGACATACAAATATATAAAGCAACCATTTCAAATCTTTTTCATTTAATTTTCTAACTTGATTATAATCGAATTTGGATAAAAAATCTAGATTGATATCATAAATAGCAATATTATAATCATTTCGTTTTAAATGGTACTTTTCTTCCATCATAATACTATGATATATAAATTCATTTTTTCCATATAAATCGAAACCATCTACATTAATCTGGACAATTGGCTTAATATTGTATCGTTTTCCAGGAAATGTTTGTCTAATAATTAATTGAGCAATATAAGAATTATTTTTAATTCTACTTTGTTTACTATTTACCGAATTAATTTCAATATTGACTATCATATCGTCATTTTCAACGATTACATCAACTTCTTGGTCTTTGTTTTGAATGTTTTCACTTACTTCTGTATCTAGTAGTTTTAAGTTATGGAAAACATATGTCTTATCTATATCTAAAACTGCTCCTATAATACTTGCTAGGTATTCTCGGCATTCCTCTGCTTTTAGTAATTTAGTTAATACAATATCTTTTAAAAATATTTTTTCTTTCAGCATAAATAAATTCCTCTCTAAAAATATTTCTTGTTTATTTTAGAGAAGTTTTTTGATTTTGCAAGCAATTCGACAAAACTAGATAAAATATGTTTTAAAAAAGAAAAATGCACATCCAAGTGCATTTATTTAATATCAGTAATTTTTACAGTAAAGCTTCCATTTGGACTTGCCACTTCTACTTCTTCACCTTTTTTGTGCCCTATAATAGCTTTTCCAATTGGACTTTCATTGGAAATTTTATTCTCGAATGGATCGGCTTCTAAAGAACCAACAATTTTGTATTCTTCGATTTCTCCATCATCATAAGTAATAGTTACATTGCTTCCTACATTTACTGATCCATCCGCTTCAGTTTCCGCAATCGTACAATGTTCTAATTTATATTCAAGTTCCTTAATTCTTGCTTCTAGTTGGGCTTGCTCATTTCTTGCCGCATCATAATCGGAATTCTCAGATAAATCTCCTAATGCTCTTGCTTCTTTTAAAGCCTTAATCACTTCAGGTCTTTTTTCTGTTTTTAATGTATTTAATTCTTGTTCTAAGGCTAGATAACCATCTGCCGTTAGCATAATATTTTCATTTTTACTCATAATGTTTTCACCTTCTAAAAATTACAATCTAAAGAATACTATAAATAATCTTGTTTGTCAAATACTTTTATGCGCATCATATCATATTTGGAAAGTTTTTCCTTGATAGGAAGTTTTACAATCATTTTAGGATGGTTAGCAATGGCGATACTTTCTCCATTTTCATCATAAATTTTAGTGACTTCATAGGTAAAAGTTTCAATATTGGGTCCAAAGAATTCCACCTTATCTCCAACTTTAAAATAATTTCTTTGTTCTAACGTAACAAGACCCTTTTCTTTATCATAAGATAAAACCAAACCTAAAAAATCTTGATTCGATAATTCTTGTCTTCCTAAAAAATATTGTTCTTCGCTCCCTGGCAATTTATTTATAAACTGAGGAGTAGAATCTCGATTCGCGCAGCGATTTAAGATATCTAAATAATAGTGTATTTCCTTTTCTTGTAAAATATTCTTATTTATTTTATCTAGTATTCTTCTATAGACCAAAATAACCGTAGCAATATAATAAATGCCACGCATTCTACCCTCTACTTTAAAGGAATTTACTCCGACACTCATCATATCTTTAATATATTCTATTAAATTTAAATCTTTTGGTGTCATACTAAAAACATCTTTTTTTTCCTTTATTTTAAATGTCCAACGGCAAATTTGGGCACAACCTCCTCGATTGGCATCCCGATTTGTACAATAATTAGATAAAACACAACGTCCAGAAAAAGAAGTACACATGGCCCCATGAATAAAACATTCAAGTTCTAGCCCCGTACGCTTTTTAATATCTTGAATATCTTCTAAACTTGCTTCTCTTGCAAGAACTAAACGAGTAACCCCAAGACTTTTATAAAACAAAGCGGCTTCACTATTTAAAATACTTGCTTGGGTAGAAACGTGCACTTCTAATTTTAAGCCCAGTTCACGCACCTTTTTCATAACCAAAATGTCACTAGCAATAATCGCATCGACACCTATTTTATCTAATGATTTTAAGTAATCCTCTAGCCCCTCTAGTTCTTTTTTATGAAAAATAATATTTACTGTTACATAAATTTTTTTATTTAGACTATGGGCAAATTGGGTAGCACTTTGTAATTCTTCCATAGAAAAATTATTGGCATTTGCTCGTAACCCAAACTTTTTCCCCGCACAATAAACAGCATCCGCACCATATAAATAGGCTATTTTTAATTTTTCTAAATCCCCCGCAGGAGCAAGTAACTCTACTTTGTTCATCGCTCTTCCTCCTTTAAAACGTAATAGGTTTCTTTCTCTAAAAATCCGGTATTGCTTATTTTAGATAAATCCTCACCCTTTAAAATATTTTCGACTTGTTCATAAGTTAATCCTAAAGGATTAATATAACGATACAATATATTTTGATGTGCAAGACTTCGATAATCAATAAACTTTTTTGCATACAAAACCGTTCCATATTCATTTTCAATGGCTAAAAAATTTTGATTAGAAATCCCTTCGTGTAAAACTTCTTCTTTATTTTTTGCATAGCCAAAATGTTCATCATAATTAGAAAGCAAAGTACGTCTAGAATACATAACCTCTACCAAACTAAAATAAGGAACTACTAATGGTTTTGTTGCTTCTTCTAAAATAGATACTATTTCTTCTTTGGTAATGTCTGTACTAATTAATACACTATCTACGTACTCTAAATAATAGTTTATAGAGACTGCATTGGTTGTATTATGATTTTGCATATAAATCAGTTTTACTTGTAAATCTAACTCTTTTACAATATTTAGAATTCCTAAATCCGTAAAACAAATTCCCGTGATATTTTTAGGAAGCATTATCAATTCCTTTTTTAATTTTAAAATGGCTTCTTTATCTAAAATACGATTGATATAAAGATAAGCATTAGGCACTTTTATCTCTTCTTTTGAAAACGTTTTTAAAAAACCAACCGAATATTCTTGCATTGGAAAAAGAAAGTTAATATTCTTAACTTTCAAATTGAATAATTCTTCACTTGTTACTACCATTAAATAGGAATTATCTGTTTTCATCTTTTCTTTTACTCACACTGATACCATCACCGACATCAATGAATTCGGTATCAAATTCCTCATTGTTTTTTAAAAATTCTACATAACTTTCAATTTTGTCTACGATTCCACGTAAATTTTTACTATCAATGGTTTCTTTTTTTCCTACGTAACCATGAAATTTTAAATTATCGGTGATAATCACTCCACCAGGTGCTAAAAAGTACTTAAATTTTTCAAAAAACTTTTTGTATTGTCCTTTAGCAGCATCGATAAAGATTAAATCATAAGAAACTCCCGTTAAATTTACTTCTAAAGCATCTTGAAATACAACATTGACTTCTTTATCAAAACCACATTTCTTTACATTTTTTAGGCATTCCATATAACGAGATTCATCTCTTTCAATCGTGGTTACTTTGACTTCTTTACTAGAAGATGCCATTAAAATAGCAGAATACCCAATAGCACTTCCAATTTCTAAAATGTTTCTGGCATTATTGGCCTTAATGTACTTCATAATATAGGCTATGGAATCTTTTTCAATAATCGGAACATTTTTTTCTTTTGCATATTGTTCCATTTCTAAAATATATTGTTTCATTTACCTCATCCTACTTCTCTTTGTATCGCAATAAATTCTTCATAAGTATTTGCAAAAAATACTTCGTGTGTTTTAATATTGGCGTAAAAATAAATATAATCGGTATCACTAGGATTTAACACTGCATTAATGCTCATTAAAGATGGATTACATATTGGTCCAATTGGCAACTTTCCAGCCATACTACTATTTGATTCACTTGTATTATATGGGTTTACTGTACGTAAATCACTCATCGTAAGTGTATCTCCTAAACTTTTTTTAACGGCATAATAAGTCGTTACATCCATTCCTAGTCCTTTTCCTATTTCTAATCTTTTATAAATTACTTGGGCAACTCTTGCACGATCACTTTCACTTACCGCTTCTAATTCGACAATTGATGCCATTGTAAGGATTTGATGAATTGTATACTCACTATCTTCTAATCCTAAACTTTCTAACTTCACTTTCGTATTATCTAATATCTTGATAATAATTTCCTCAATCGATGCATTTTCTGCAAATTCATAGGTATCAGGAAATAGATAACCCTCAAGTGCATAATAAATATTACCATTTATAACTTCATCTGTCAAAAAATCATATTTTTCTACTAATTCTTCCGTAAATTCTTGAGAGGCTAAAACTTCTTTAATTTCATTTTCTGTATAAGAAAAATTTTCACTAAGAAGTTTAATATAGTCATTTATATTTTTTCCTTCCACAAAAGTTACTTTGACCGTATCGATTTTAACATCTCCACTACTAATGATTTTTAATATATCGGTAGCACTCATATTACGATTTAAATCATACTTACCCGCTTGTAACTTAATGTCATCATTAAAAAATAAATAGATAAGTAAAGCCGTTTTACTACGAATTAAACCTGCCGTTTTTAAATTCTCAACAATTTGAATCTTACTAGTTCCACTTTGCACCGTAAAAGAAACTACTTCCGAATTTTTACTTACACTCTTTAAACTAAAGCCATACAATCCAAGCAAAGAAAAAACGAGAATGAGAACAACAATAGTAATAACAATTGCTTTTTTCTTTAATTTAATTTTCTTCATGGACTTCCCTCTCCAACTTGGCTAAAAATGTTTCAATGGTATTCCATTCGGCTTCTGTTTCGATAGGAAGTAATTCTTTGCTTCTTCCTGTTTTATCGTAAATATTGGCATATACTTTGGTTTTTCCTTTTTCTTTCGTATTATCAGTATACACTACATAACTTTTTTTCGTTTCTTCAGAATCAAACTTAAATATAATTTCGTATGTTTTAGTTTCTCCTTTATCATTTTTAGCAGTAAAAATACTATTTTTTGTATCCACTTAAATCCCTACTTTCTTTTTAAATATGTATCTAAAATAATGGCAGCAGCATAACTATCAATCACTTGTTTTCTTTTTTTTCTTTTGGTATCAGTACTAATCAGTATATTTTCGGCTTCTACCGTTGATAAACGTTCATCGATTAACACAATGGGTAAAGAAAAGTGTTGCATTAAGACTTTTTTAAAACTTTCAGTTCTCTCTACAGCAGGTCCTAATGTATTATTCATATTTTTAGGATAGCCGAGTATAAATGTACCTACACTCTTTTCTTCAACAATTTTTTTTAATTCTACAATTAAATCTTCATACTTTGTATAATGCAATGTTAGATATGGAGAAGCAATCGTATTGGTTTTATCGCTAATGGCAAGCCCTAATGTTTTAGTCCCTAAATCTAATCCTAAATATCTCATTTTAAGTATTGTTCCAATAAAAATGCGACAATAAGTTCACGATCAATTTCTTGAATTTTTTTACGAGACCCATTATAACTTGATATATAGCCAGGATCTCCAGAAATTAAATACCCAACAAGTTGATTTATAGGATCATATCCTCTTTCCATTAACGCTTGATATACTTCTTTAATGGTATACTCTATTTGTGCTTGTTTAAATAAAGTAATATCAAAAAGACTTGTTTTATCGTCCATATTACACCTCTTATACTATACTTATTTTAACAAAATATTAGTGACATTACAAGTTAAGAAAACGACTCCCTTTTAAGGAATCTGTGCATTTATAATAGATGTGTGACATTATTCCAATTTGCCATCAAAATTTCAT
>CAZIDI010000052.1:0-7781 GCA_964537805.1 uncultured Muribaculaceae bacterium
ACAGTGAAAAAAGATGGGCAAATGCCGTTATCTTAGAAGATGAAAGTATCACTTATCAAGACTATGAAGAGATACCAGAGGATAATATCGAAAGTTACTTTGTATGGATTCCAAAATATAGTTATCAATTATGGGATTTAGGAACCTATAGTGGCACCTCAAGTACAGATACGAGTAAAGTACATACAATCCCAATTAAATTTGGACTAGAAAACACCAGCTCGTTCATATGAGGAATTAGGAGACGGTGATACTTTGTATACTACTGATACCAATTTAATTAAAAATACTTTAGGAACCTTAAAAGCATCTACTCCTGATTCAAGAGCTTCAGGATATTGGATAGCTTCTCGTGAATATTTGTATATTTCATCATCAATTAGTGTTGGTCCTTGTTGATATGCTCGCTATATAAATGATAATGGTAGTGTTATTCCATCAGCAGCCCCTTTGTATAGTTATTCATATGTTATATCGTCCGTTAAGGAAAGCTTGTTCTTTTTTTTTGTATTAAATTTAGACTTGTCCACATATAGTTTTCTAGGAGGACAAGCAATGAACATACAAGGATTAACAGAAAAAGAAGTTTTAGAAAGTCGTAAAAAATTTGGAGATAATGAACTTACCAAAAAGAAAAAAAATAGTTTTTTAAGACTCCTCTTAGAATCTTTAGGAGATCCCATTATTAAAATACTTTTAATTGCTCTTGCAGTAAAAGTAGTTATTTTATTTAAAAGTTTTGATTGGTTTGAAACCATTGGGATTTTAATTGCCATTTTCTTAGCGTCTTTTATTTCTTCCATCTCTGAATATGGCAGTGAGGCGGCCTTTGAAAGACTTGGCGAAGAGGCTGCTAAAATAAAGGTAAAAGTAAAAAGAGAAGGAAATGTAAAAGAAATTGAAATTAAAGATATTGTAAAAAATGATATTGTACTGTTAAATACGGGAGATAAAATTCCTGCAGATGGATATTTAATAAGTGGAAGCATTTATGTAGATGAATCTAGTATTAATGGAGAAGCCAAGGAAACAGAAAAAATAAGTACTACATCTAATGTAGTAGGAGACAAAAATAAAGTCTATCGCGGAACGATTGTCTATAATGGAAATGCCATTATGAAAGTAACAGAAGTAGGAAATCAAACCATTTATGGACGCCTTGCTGAAGAATTACAAGAAAAAGAACCAACGAGTCCTTTAAAAATTCGTTTAAGGGGACTTGCCAACACCATTAGTAAAATCGGTTATGTAGGAGCCATACTAGTTACAATTTCTTATTTATTCTCTGTTATTTTTATCGCCAACCATTTTGATAAAACTTTAATATTAGAAACAATAACTAATTTTGATGTGATGTTTAATTATCTTTTATATGCTTTAACACTTAGTGTAACCATTATTATTGTTGCAGTTCCCGAAGGACTTCCTATGATGATCACTTTAGTTTTATCAAGTAATATGAAAAAAATGCTTAAAAATAATGTTTTGGTTAGAAGGTTAGTAGGTATCGAAACCGCGGGAAGTTTAAATGTTTTACTTACAGACAAAACAGGAACCCTTACAAAAGGAAAATTAGAAGTAACAGAATTTATAACGGGAAATTTAAAAAGTTACAAAACAATAGAAAGTATAAGAGAAAAAAAGTTTTATCATACTCTTTATGAATCTTTATTTTACAATAATGAGAGTGTGTTTGATGATAAAGGAAACGCCATAGGAGGAAATACTACCGATAGAGCATTACTTTCCTTTTTAAAAAAAAGTGAAAATTATTTTACGAAAGTAATTAAAAAAGAACCTTTTACCAGTCAAAATAAGTATTCTTATGTAGAAGTAGATAATGGAGAAAAAGTAATTTATGTAAAAGGAGCAGCGGAAAAAATTTTGGGCTCTTGTGATTTTTATTTAGATGAAGAAGCAAGAGAAAGAACACTAGTAGATAAAAAAAATTTAGAAGAAAAAATAAAGACATTAACAAAATCAGGAACGAGAGTTTTGGTAACAGCTTATTATAAAAAAGAGGCATTAAGGCGAGAGAAAAAAAGTTTAGTACTTTTAGGTGTGATAGCCATTCGTGATGAATTAAGAGAAGAAACCCAAGAAGGAATTTCTTTAATTAAAAATGCAGGGATTCAAATTATTATGATTACAGGGGATCATAAGGATACGGCTATCTCTATTGCCAAAGATGCCGGAGTGATTACGAGTAAAGAGGATATTATTATAACAAGCGATGAACTTTCTAAAATGAGTGATGAAGAAGTAAAAAGTATAGTAGGGCATTTAAAAGTTGTAGCAAGAGCACTTCCTAAAGATAAAAGTCGTTTGGTTCACATATTAGAGGATATGAACTTAGTAGTAGGAATGACTGGGGATGGAGTAAATGATGCTCCTGCCTTAAAAAAAGCCAATGTTGGTTTTGCGATGGGAAGTGGGACAGAAGTATGCAAAGAAGCAAGCGACATTGTGATTTTAGATGATAATATTTTATCTATTAGTAAAGCCATTCTTTATGGGAGAACTATTTTTAAAAGCATTCGTAAATTTATTATTTATCAACTTACTTGCAATATGTGTGCTTTGTTTGTATCCATAATCGGGCCCTTTATTGGAATTAATACACCCATTACGATTATTCAAATGTTATGGATTAATATGATAATGGATACATTTGCTGGGCTTGCTTTTTCTTTTGAACCACCTTTAAAACGTTATATGTTTGAACCTCCTAAGAAAAAAGATGAAGCCATTATGAATGGCTATATGTATAGCCAGATTATTTTTACTGGAGCTTATTCGGCTTTTCTTTGTATTTTGTTTTTAAAACTTCCTTTATTTAAGCATATTATTCGAGTAAGTGCCTCCTATGAATACTTAATGACTGCTTATTTTGCATTATTTATTTTTATTGGAGTAAGTAATGCTTTTAACGCTCGTACAGAAAGGCTAAATTTATTCTCTAATTTAAAACAAAATATTGTTTTTATCATTACTTTTTCCTTTATTGTGCTTGTCCAGATTTATTTAATTTATCATGGAGGAGATTTATTTAGAACCTATGGTTTAACTTTAAAAGAACTGGTAATTGTCCTTGTATTATCTTTCTCTGTTATTCCTGTTGATTTACTAAGAAAAGTATATATTAAGCGGAAAAACTATTGCTTAAGCGTATAGTTTTTTCTTTTTTTAGACTTTTGGCCTTTCCTAAAAAAATATACGTTCATACAATACTTTAGAAGGAAGGAAATAAGTATGTTATTTGAAACAAATGATTATGATTACGATTACGATATCCTAAGCCTTGCTGGATTTAATTTTAACCGCCCAGAAAATTATTATGAATATAATAATAAAGACAGATTAGTAGACCCACAAGAAGGATTTCAAAGAGGAAATATGTGGAAAAATGAGTATGTTCCTTATAAAGGAATGACTTATAAAAAGTTACAACCCAAAAATGAAAGAGAAGCCTTATTATTTAAAATTATGGAACTTGAATTTGCCGTAAATGATTTAAACTTATATTTAGATTTACATCCAGAAGATGGGGAAATCTATGAATGTTTTAAAAAGTATACAAAGGAATGTTTAAATTTAAAAGATGAGTATGCTAAAAAATATGGTCCTCTTACATTAAGTGAAGCAACTGGAAAAACATATGATTGGATGAAAAATCCTTGGCCATGGGATAAGAGTGGAGGTAGTATGTATGTTTAAATATATAAAAACTTTAAATTATCCAGTAAATATTAAAAAAAGAGATTTAAAAATGGCAAAATATTTATATACGCAATTTGGAGGAGCAAACTCTGAACTTGCTGCAGCACTTCGTTATTTCAGTCAAAAATTTGGTATGCCAGATGAAAAAGGAAAAGCCCTTTTAAATGATATTGCTACAGAAGAATTGGAACATAGAATATGTAAATTATATTTTGAATACAATGTCTAAAGTAAAATCATTCATTGCATCCTTATTCCAACGTCCTCCTTTATTTGTTTTTTTATATCTTATTTCTTTGAAAACAGAAGTTAACAATTCATTTCTTTTAGATATATTTGCTTCTTGATAAGAATCAAACACATACTCTAAAAGTGGTAACATTTTTTGATAAGTATTTATCTTATCTTCTTTTTGCTTTAGCATTATTTCTTCCTTTTGCTTTTTTATCTCTTTTATTTTATCATTTAAAATTGTAATTCTTGATAGAAAAGTGCTTTCATCATAAACTCCGCTTTCTAGAAATTCACAGGCTTTTGTCTTTTGATTTTCAACTTTTTCCAAAGAATTATCAAGTTCTTTTATTTCCTTTTCATAATTATTTTTATTTATTGTAGCATTGCTAGAATAGTTATCAATATAATCTTTGTAATCATTTATTTTACTTTGAATTAACTCTAGTATAGCACTTTCCACAACACTTAGATTACTTGAAGTGTTCGGGCAATTTGGCGTAATACAAAGTAGAGTATCTTCGTGTATATTTCCATTTTTTAGAAATGATTTGTTATAAGGTCTTCTTTTCATAGTACAACCACAAAAACCACATATTACAACACCTGCTAAAGGATTTTTAATTACGTTAGCCTTAGGTGTATTTTTAGAGGATTTTTCTCTTTTTTTCTGCACTATTTTAAGTTCTTCTTCTGTAATAGTTGGTTCATGAAGTCCTTTTTCTTTGAGACAATTTTTATTAAGTGGCCTAGTAGTTATTAACTCTCCATTTACATATTTTTTTTCAGTCTTTCGTTGATTCCAAGTAACATATCCTGCATAGAACTCAGCTCGGTTAAGAATAGAACGAACCATAGCAGCAGTCCATTGTGTGCTTTTATCTGATGGAGTAGGGAAAGACAAGTTATTTAGTTTATGTGCTAGATTTGTTATTCCTATATCTTCGTTTATGTAAAAATCAAATAACATTCTTACGTACTTGTTATTTTCATCTTTGATTAAATTAAATCCTTTTTGTCCTTTTAATTTTTCTTTCTTGTAGCCAAAATTAGGAGTAGATTTAACACATTTACCTTCTTTAACAGATTGCTCACGACCTCTAGCCAAAATCTTTTTAGTATACAAAAGAAACTTTCTAGATTGATATAAACCATCCTCAAAAAAACTCAAGTCAAATTCATTGTCTAAATCAAATATTTTTTGTGGTGTTAATATCTTTGTGTTCGTTATTTTAAACTTCTCGGCTATAATACCTTGGTCAATAGAGTTTCCTCTTGCTAGACGTTCTATTTCAATACAAAGAACACCTTTTATATTATTGTTTTCAATTAATTCTAGAACCTTTTGCATTTGTGGTCTATCTGCAATAGTATCTCCAGAAACAACTTCTTTATATATATTTTTTTCTGGTATCTTACATCCGAAAGTGTTTATTGCATATTCTTGTAACATTGTTTCATGTCTTTCAAGAGTTTTTTCTATTGCTTCTTCTTTGTTAAATTCTGCATCTTTACGTGATTTTCTTAAATAAATTATTATATATTGAACAAGTTCTTGTCTTGTACAGTCTAAATTAAATATATTCATAATATCATTTATCATTTATAACACTTCTTTTCTATTAAATTTTATGTTATAATTGATATCGGAAAAACCGATACAATTATATTGTATTTATAAAGTCGCTATACTTTGGTTTTTTCTATATGGCTCATGTTACCGCATGAGTCTTTTTTATTGTAATAATTTTTGCTTTTCTTTTTCAAATTCTTCTTGTGTAATTACATTATCATCAAGCAATGATTTTAATTTTTTTAACTTATCATAATTATCATTATTATTATTTGAAATAATACTCTTATTCTTGTTTTCAATTGTATTAATGTAATTAGTCATTTCATTTTTAAAATTTTCTGCATCTTTTATATATTTAAAATCATATTTATTTGAAGAAGTACTTATAACGATTTTAGAATATTGAAATATTTTGCCGAATAAGTTTTGAGTTATCATTATATCGTTTATTTTGTTAATTGGAGCATCTAAAGATTTTGTTTTTATAAAACCTGATTTTCCAATAACTCTCATATTCGTAAAGCATAATTCAGTGGTATCTAACAATATACATATTTTAATTACATCAATAAATAAACATATGTCAATTGCAAAAAGTAATAACCATAAGCAAGCATAATCTAATATATCTATATTAAATAGCATAAGTAAAATCAAAACGAAAGATAATAAATAAGGTATTCTAATTATTGCATTTAATTCAGCCTGATTAATTATTTTTTCATTTTCTTTCAATGATTTATTTATATATATTTTTGCCATTTAATTTCACACTTCTTTCATAATATTTTTTATATATTCATTTGCTTCATCTTCATATTTATCTATGTAGAACGCAAACAAATCATTATCTTTTTGACACAATTGATTTAACTCTATATGAGCTAATTCATGTAAAAGTGTCTTTTTTCTTTTATAATAAGATAATCTCTTATTAATATAAATAAAGTAATAACCTTGGTAATAATCTACAAGACCTCGAATCTTTTCATAAGGAAATATTACATATTCGATTGTAATATTATAATAATTTAATAATTCCTCTTGATTAATATTACCGAGTAGCAAATTTTTTAAATTCATAAACATAACCCCTTTATAATTTAAAATAGATACTACTAGTTTTATTTATTCATTTTTTCATCAAATTCTTTATGTTTCTCAGATAAGAAATCCATAAAAAATTTTTTTTGGTCTTCTGTGAGTCGATCATCTTTATCAAATAAATATTGATATTGCGTTAATATATTATCTAATTTATTTTCATCGACTTTATTATTTGTTGTATCATTAAACCATTGAACTTTAGCTCGAATCTCTTTTTTATCATTAAAATCAATTATATCATCATATGCTAAATAGTCCATAGAACATCCCATATATTTTGCTAATTTTCTAATAGTGCTTAATCTTGAATTATCAGCACTTTTTTTATCATAAAAATCTTTTAAAGTTGTATATGGAATATTAGACGATATTGCTAATTGCTTTAAATTACTAATATTGTTATCAACCATGAAATTATCGATTTTCTCATTAAAAGTCATAATTATTCCCCTTTCTTACATTGCATTATACTATCAAAAAAAATAAATGTAAATACGAAAAAAACGAAATTTCGTATTTTTTTGTTAAATTTGTATTGACAAAATACGGAAATACGTATTATACTAAAAATATCAATACGGAGCAACGTATTGTAGAAAGGAGAAAAAATGTATCCAAATTTAAACGCAGAACTGGCTAGGAATAATAAGACACAAATTGATATTTCCTTAGCATTAAATATTAGTAGTTCAACAACTAGTGAAAAAATGAATGGAAAAAAAGACTTTAAGTTAAAAGAATGTAAAAAAATTATTGAGTATGTTTTGCCAGGAAATACCATAGATTACTTATTTGATAATAATATTCAAAATCAAGAAGAATTAACAGAAAAAGAAGGAGGATAAAATGGAAAATGGAAATAAAGTTGAAATCAAATTAGTGCTTAAAGGATATGAAGAAGTAATAGAAAAATTAGAAAACATAAAAAAACTTCTAAATGAAATTGCTACTATTAATATTCAAGTAGAAGTTAAGTAATTAAAATTTCATATCATTAATGCTTTGTTGTAGTTTTTCATCATTTAATGAAATGGTAGCATTACAATTTGGACATATTATCTCACTACCAAAACTTGAGCCACTAACTTGTATCTCAATCTTACAATTTGGACAAGGAATATTAAATGTTGAATTATTAATAGCATTG
>CAZIDI010000053.1:0-7765 GCA_964537805.1 uncultured Muribaculaceae bacterium
TGCTACTTGGATATAAAATTCTAGAAAAGACTAATAATTTAAAAATATCATTTAAGCTATATTGAATCTTTAAATTTTTATTTTTCTGATTTAAAAGAGAAGAAATATTTAATTCATTATAAATATCTTTTAAAATTACATAACCAAGATTTTTTCTAGAATCTATTTCATCAATTATTTTAGTATTTAAGTTTTTAATTGTATATTCCTTAATTTCTTCATTAGATTTTAGTTTAGCAATTTCTTTGAAATGAGTAATAGGGTCATTATATTGCTTTTTTAAATCATCTAAATAACCTAACTTTTCTATCGTCTTATGCTTTATTTTACCGAATTCGTCTCTATATCCTTGGACAAATGACAAATAAATTTTTCCATGGCTTTTGCTTTGCTTTAAAAACATAAAATCACTACCTTACAAACTAATTATAACACGATAGTCAAAGATAGACAACACTAAAATGTAAAAAACTTGACATAATAAAACCCTTATGCTAAAAGGGTATACTCCATATTTTAAAATGTAGCAACTGTCAAACTTCGGAACTTCCCTATAGTGAAGTAAATAAAAAATGCGATTTTAAAAAATTGGAATCTGAAAATATTTTTGACGAAAATGAATATACCATTAATGGACAAATTATTGTGAAAAATGGAGCATATACTTTGAAAAAAAGATACAATAAAAAATTGTGATTCTTTTTTTTATATGATATACTTAATAAAAATGGAGACGATAAAAAATGAATAATATTAACATTACAATTTTTGGACTAATTTTTACCATATTATTATCTATAGTTTATTTTTCGAGAAAAAGAGTTAACTACATTGAAAACAAGATATACTCAGCATTAATAATTATTTCCTTAATTAGTACCATTGTAGAAATTGCTAGTTTTATACTTGTAGTAAAAGGCTTAAGTGAAAATAGTATTTTATATACTTTAATATTAAAATTACTTTTTGAGTGTTTCCTAACGTGGCTTTTCTTTTTTACATTATATTTTGTTGTAATTACGCTTAAAGATAAAGAAAAAAGTTCAATTAACAATCTTATAAAAAAAGCATTAGGAATACTATTTTTAGTAATAATAATTTCTTCATTCTTACCTATTTCAATTAATAAAACAAATAAATTAATGCTTCCTATTGGAGCAGGTGTTAATATAATTTATGTATGTTGTGGAATTTGCATAATTACAATGATATATCTTTTAATTAGAAATATAAAAAAATTATCCAATAAAAAATATTGGCCCTTGCCCTTAATACTATTTATATTTTCCATTGTAGTAATCTTACAAAAAGCTTTTCCGGATATTTTATTAATAAACCCCGCTTTAACTTTATTAACGTTTATTATGTATTTTACAATTGAAAATCCAGATGTTCAAATGATAGAACAATTAAATATCGCCAAAGACCAAGCTGATAAAGCGAATCAAGCAAAAACAGATTTCTTGTCCAGTATGTCGCACGAAATAAGAACACCATTAAACGCTATAGTTGGTTTTAGTGAATGCATGTTACCATCAAATAGTTTAGAGGAAATAAAAGGATTTGCCAAAGATATTGTAGATGCTTCTCATAATCTTCTTGAAATTGTAAATGGTATTTTAGATATCTCCAAAATAGAAGCCAATAAAATGGAAATTATTCCAAAAGAATACAACCCTAGAGAAGTTTTTAATTCTTTATGTAAGTTAGTAAAACCTAGAATAGGAGATAAACCAATTGAATTTAAAGCCAATATCTCCCCTGACCTACCGGGTATATTAAAAGGAGATATGAGTAAAGTTAAACAAATTATTTTAAACTTACTTACCAATGCTGCAAAGTATACAGATAAAGGAAGTATTGAATTTAATGTTACTTGTGTAAATCGCCAAGATACAAAAAAATGTTTATTGTACATTGCCGTTAAAGACACTGGACGTGGAATCAAAAAAGAAGATATTAGCAAATTGTTTAATAAATTTGAAAGAATAGATGAAGATCGAAATACAACTATTGAAGGTACAGGACTTGGACTTGCTATTACCAAAAATCTTACTGAAATGATGGGTGGTAAAATTACTGTAGACAGTAAATTTGAAAGTGGCTCAGTATTTAGAGTTTACTTAGAGCAAGAAATAATTAGTATGGAAGTACCAGAAAATAATAGTGAAGAAATTGAAATTGATTATAGCGCTAATCCAGGAAAAAGAATATTAATTGTAGATGATTCTAAAATCAACTTAAAAGTGGCTAATCAAATCTTAAAACCATATAACTTTAATGTAAAAATGGTAGAAAGTGGTTATGAATGTTTAGAGGTTATGGAATCAAGTACTTTTGATTTAATCTTAATGGATATTATGATGCCAAAAATGAATGGTGTAGAAACACTTCGTAGATTAAAAGAAATAGATGGCTTTGATATTCCCGTTGTTGCCCTAACGGCAGATGCCATTGAAGGAATGGATGAAAAATATTTAAATGCTGGATTTGATGCTTATTTATCTAAACCAATAGACCGATATCAACTTGATAGAGTTTTAAATAAATTTTTAGGAGGAAATGAAGATGACAAATAAAATTGATTTATTAAAAGCCTACAACGTAGATGTAAATGCTGCTCTAGAATTATGGGGAGATATGGATTCTTATAATGATAGTTTAAAAGAGTTTAAAGATACTTTGAACTCCAAACTAGATAGTTTGGAAGGTTTTAAAAATGCGAGTGATTGGCAAAATTATGCCATTCTTGCCCATAGTATGAAAAGTGAAGCCAAATACTTAGGATTTATGAATGATGCTGAAATATTTCTTGCTCACGAACTAAATGGAAAAGAAGGAAATGCCGAATTTATCAATAACAACTTTAATACTTTAAAAGAAACAATCCATAAAATTGTAACACTACTTAATAATTACTTTAGTGAAGAGATTAGCAACAAAAAAAATATTTTAATTGCAGATGATTCAAATATCATTCTAAATTATTTAGAAAAAAATATGACAGAAGAATTTAAAATCTTAAGAGCAAACGATGGTAGTGATGCTATAAACAATTTAAAAAACTATGATATTTATGCTATTTTACTTGATTTAAATATGCCTGGTATAGATGGATTTGAAGTATTAAAATATTTAAAGGAAAATGATTTAATTGAGAAAATACCGGTTGTAATTATAACAGGAGACGATACAGAGGAAACCATTAAAAAAGTGTTCAGTTACCCAATTTTAGATGTATTAAATAAACCATTTAACGATAAGAGTATTGATAAAATTTTACTTTCTATTAAAAATTTTTATGAAAATCATAAAATATAGTGTATAAAAGAAAAAATCTAGCATACAATATTACTAGAAACAATGAATGATTTGTTGTTTCTATAAAATAAAAGCACTTAGTTCAATTTATTTTGAATTAAGTGCTTTTTTGTTTATTTATTTTCGATTATATAATACGGATAGCCTCTTTTATCTATACAATCTAAGTTAAGATTTAAATCTTTAGCAACTTTTAATAAAGCATCATATTCTTGCATAGCATCCTCTGCATATTTCTTTACTTCAATTTCTATAAAACATCCTAAGTTTTTGACATAATCTAAAGCTACCTCGTACTTATCTAAATAAAGATACGTTTTTCTAGTTTTTTCCACTACGCAAAGTTTCTCTATTCCTAATATAATAAAAATTTTTTCTAAGTTCTTTTCATCGTCAATCTCTACTTCATATTCATCACAAAAATTTTCATACCAATTTTTATAATTTAAAATGGTTTTATTCCCTCTTTTGCCAATTCTTAACCATTCACTAATTTTCTCTTTCTTTTTTATTTTTTCCTTATTTACAAAATTACAAAAGACTGTTGAAAAGAATCAAAATTTTGATTTATCACACTGCTAAGTGGCATATCTAATAGTTGGTATTCTTTTTCATTTAAATTGTTTAAGTCATCTTTTAGACTTTCATAAAGTTTTTTTACTAACGCTTTATATGGGAAATCTGGCAAATTCATTTGATTAGGAAAATAGACTATTTTCATCATATAAAGCATAATTTTAAATCTATCCATCTCAATACTACCACTTATATGTTGCAAATAGCAAACTCTCAAACAGTTAGGAGTTCGAACAGATTTTCCAATGGTAGGAATGGCAGCATTTGCATTATGTCCTGTTACGTTCTTTGAATCAATATTTTCTAAAAATTATATAGCAATGGTAATTGCATACATAATATCTGTAATAATATTAGTTGTTCTATTTATACTAACTGACAAAGAAAATAAGAAAGTAGAACAACTAATACCTGAAATAAGAAAATAGCCTTTTTGCTTTTCGTAAGATTAGCAATTGGGCTATTTTTACTTTGAAAAAGCTATCACGTTTTATCAGCTATGCTGATGAAAGTGGTAGTCTTTTTTCTTTTTTATGAAGTCGCAAGGCAAAATAAAAAGGCAACAATATTACATTGTGAACCTTTGTAATATGTTGCTTAAAAAGGGTTTCAAAAGGGATTTTTTCCCTTTGCACACCTAAGTTGGTTTACCAACTTAGTAGTGTGTTACTTATCTGGATATCCAGATAAGTAACATTATGTGGAGTAAAACTAAAAAGAACCTCGATAAAATAAAGGTTCTTTTTAGTTTTACTCCACATAATGTTACTATTTCGGTTGAAATAGTTTAAAAAGCAGAAATCCGTTAGTTATGAAATTTCTTTCGGATTTCTGCTTTAAATATAATTTATTCATCAATGAAATCTTTGATTTTTCTTGTATTTTTAGGATGTCTCATTTTTACCAAAGCCTTTTGTTCTTGTTTAGAAATAGTAGAAATTGAACATCCAAACATTTTTGCTACTTCTTCTTGTGTCTTTTTATGAGCATCATCTAAACCATATCTTAACAATATAATTTGCTTTTCACGTGATGTTAAACATTGTAATGCCTCTCGAACAATATCAATTTTCATATCTACTATAACATTTTCGATTAATTCTTCTGCATCTGTTCCAATTAAATCTTCAATTTTTAACTCATCACCATCTTTATTTTGTCCTATTGGTTGATCAAAACTTAAAACATGACTGTGTTTATTATATTTTTTTAATTCATTCTTCATTGAGTTCTCAATTGCAGTCGATATATAAGAGCTAAAGAATTGTACATCAATTTCTTTATAATTAAATTTGTTTATTGCTCTAATAAGTCCTTCATTTCCAGCAGATGTTAATTCATCAAATGTTAAACCTTTTCCAAAATATTTTTTTGCAAAATAACCTACTAATCCACTATTACAAACTGTCAATAATGATAACGCATCATCATCTTGTAACTCCCTCCATGCAATTAAACATTTACTAGTTTCTTCCAAAGATAATCTTCTAGCCATTTGAATCACCATTATTTTGATTTTTTCTTCGTTTCACTAATTTCATAGAAGGTTCTTCAGGAATTTCTTCTTGTACAGGTTGTATTGGTTGTTCAATCAATGGTTGTTGATGTTCTATAAAGAATTGTTTAGCAATAATTAATTGTTGTTTTATTAAATTGTCTAAACCAAAATATCCTAACGGCATATTTCTATCAGATTTTCTCTTTTCTTGTAACCATTCTGGTTCTATTCCTAAAATATTTTTTTCTAAAGATCTACTATCCCAAATATTTTGATTATTTTCCAAAAACTCGTACAAATCTTTTATTTCAACATACTGATAAGAAGTTGATTGTGTAATATAACGTGTTTTACACTTTAACCCTAAAGCAACCCAATGAATACTCACAACTTCAGTTCTGACATTAAGCAAATCGCATATATCTTTTATCTTTAAACCCTCATAATTACTTTCACTTTGAGAGCCTAAACCTAATTGTACAGATTTATTTCTTACTGAAGATACTGTTCTTTCCAATTTCTTTGCTATTTTTTCTATTGGTTCACTTCCCCATAAATCTGATAACATTGTTTCTTCTTCAGAAGTCCAAAATCGTTTATCATTTGTTTGAATCTTCAAACCTCTTCTGTTTATTTTAATGATAATAGAATCTTCAGTTCTCCCTAATATTTCAGCAATTTCTTTTGGAGTCTTTTTTTCGATCATTACTAGTTGCTCTAATTGTTTATATTCTTCTGGTGTCCAATTTTTTCTATCTGTCATAATGGTGATACCAAGTTTTTTTGCTTGTTGTTTAATTGATGCACTAGTTCTTTCTAGTTCACTTACCAATTCGCTAACTTTTTTTGTTTTACTTAATTCAATTAATTTTTGGATTTCTTCTTCTGTCCATGGACGAGATTCATCTCTAGTTATTTGTATTCTCATTTCACTTGCTTTTTTTAGTAATGTTTGATCTTTTTTATTCATAATTTTCGCAATCTGTAATAAAGTTTTACCTTGTAATGCTAGTTCCTTTAATTGTTCACTATTTTCATTTGTCCAAATACTATCTTGGTATTTCTTGTTTTTTTGAATAGCTATTCCTTGTCTTTGCACTTGCAATCTAACTGCGCTTGTACTTCTATTCATTTTAATTGCTATTTCTGATAAATCCATTGTTTTTGCATATTCTCTAAGAAGTGAATTATCATCTTCTGTCCAATGTACTTTTTCATCAATTAAATCAACACAATTTCTAGAAGCAACAGTTTGAATTGCCTCATTTGTTGTTTTAAAATATTTTGCTAATTCAGTAATAGTTTTCTTTTTAGCAAGTTTTCTTAACTTTTCAATTTTTTCATCTGTCCACTTACAATAAGGATTATTTCCTAATTTGGGTAAATTCATTAAATCAGCTTGTCTTTGAACCATAATTCTACTAACTTTTAAAGTTCTCGACATATCAGTAACAGGAATAACTCCCCAATTATTTTTGATAAAGTCAAGTTCTTCTTGTGTATATTTTCTACTTAAAGTTATATAATCTAATCCCATTTTATTCGCTTTTGATATAATAGCACCTTCAGTTCTATTTAAAACTTTTGCTATTTCCCTTATATAACATTTTGAAGATAATTCTATAAGTATTTGTTCTTCTTCAGGTGTCCATCTATTATTGTTATAAGATAAACCTAATTCATCAACTTTTTCCATTATTTGATAATAATTAACCTCAAGTTGTTCAGCAATTTGTGTAAGACTCATACTATTTAGATTTTCTTTTAAAAACTTTATTTTCCATTTTTTCCAAACTGGTCTTTTAAATATTAATTCTATACCTAATAATCTAGCCTTTTTGTTTACTTCTTGAAGAGATCTTCCAAGTTTTCTTGCAATAGTTTTATTCAAGTATTTTGTTGACATTAATTTTAGTAATTCTATTTCTTCATCTGTCCAACGTTTAACAGTTTTCTTTTCAACATTTAGTCCTAAAGATATTGCTCTATTTTGAACTGTATTAATAGCACAACCTAAGTGTTTTGTCATTTCACTAAAAGTTACATTGCCAAAATTTTCTTTTATATAATTATCTTCTTCATCTGTCCATATCTTTTGATTCATATTTTCTCACCACCTAACGTTAAGGAAATTTGTCTATTATTGTACCAAAAGAAAAAGAATATTTCTATCCTTTTATTTCAATTTTTTTATTCAATTCAATTGAAAAAGTAAATGACATCTATAAATAACAAAGTGACATTAAGTGTTGCAATATATTTAATATTATGCTTGATATTTTGCTAGTTTACGAAAGGAAGAAATTATTATGAACACTAGTAATGTATATCAAAAACATTTAGATTTAGATAAAAGAATAAAAATTGAAA
>CAZIDI010000054.1:0-7672 GCA_964537805.1 uncultured Muribaculaceae bacterium
GAATCTCAGATAGCACACTTGCTCATTATGAAACCGGTATACGAAAAATAACCCTGGAAATGTTTTTGAAAATATTAGATGTATGTAATATAGAAATGGATCTAAAAGAAAGAAATAAAAGTATTTAAAAGCTTTTATTTTTTTACCATTTTTTACCACCTTTATTAAATAGAATTAGTTACATACTAATATTGGAGGTGTTAATATGACAGAAAAAGAACTGTTATATGTAGAAGATGCAATCAATCACGAACTTTATATGATACAAACAATTCGTGAAACAGAAGATTGTTTAACGGATGAATCTTTAGTAAAAGTTGTAAAAAAATTAGGAAGTAAACATGAGAGTATTCTTAAAATGTTTATGGATTTATTGTAAGGAGGAAGAAAAATGGATGATAAATATTTAATGGAAAACTTAATGTTTGGTAGTAAAGTAATAAATGATTTATATATGCATGGTTTTATTGAATCTACAAATGAAAAAGTTTTTGTAGCTTTTACAAAAGGACTTCAAGATTCTTCTAAAATGCACTATGAAATTTTTAAAGTAATGGAAAGTGCTGGCTTTTACAATATGAAAAATGTAGATGAAAGTAAAATAAAACAAACCAAACAAAAATTAGAAAGTTCTTGTGAAGAGTGTACGAAAAAGGAAGAGTAATTCTTCTTTTTTGATGGACAAATTTATTTATTTTTGTATAATAATGGCTAGGTGGGCGTATGGAAAACATAAAAATAATATTGGAACAAGAGAAAGTTAGACTCAGTATTTTAAAAAACAAATTAAATTGTTTTCAATCGGATTTTCATTTAAAAGAAAAATTTTATTTAGAAGAAGTAGATATTGATAATGGAAAGGTTTATGATATATTTCAAAATTTGTATTCTTTACCTCTTCTTTTTTCGGCTTTAAAATATCCGGATGCAAAAATTTGTTTTTTTGTAGAATTAATTAATTTTTATCAAACGTTAGAAGAAAATGTTTTATACCAAAGTTTTAGCCAGTCTTTCACAACTTATTGTTTGAAAATTTTAGGTAGAAACAAAATTATAGATTTAGTTCATTTTAAAAATAGTAAAAATGTTGATTTAAATAGTCATATGGAAATGTTAGGCAACTTTCATTATAAAAATTCTTGTGTGCCTATGTACATAGTTAATTTTTACAAATTACGTTCTTTAAATGAAGTAGATATTCCTTTAATAAAGAATCTTGCATATTTTTTAGATATTAATTTATCTATACTAGAATTTATTTATAAAAATGATAAGATGTATATACAACTAAGAAAAGATTTTGCTATACAACAAATTAAAAATGGAACTCTATGTAAAAATTTATTTATGCAGCGAAAAAATATTTATACTATTCTTAAAGACTGTCAGGCTTATTTTTTTGAAGATTTCATTGATGATTTTAGTTATAATGCTAAGCAAAGATAAAATTGCTTTTAAAATAAAGGAAAACATTGTATAATAAAAAACACAAGGAGGAGTAAAAATGAAAAAATTAAAAAAAATAATGCTTGTATTAACAATTCTTGCTATGTTACCAATAGGAGTATTTGCAAAAGAAAAAGTAAATGTTTATTTATTTAAAAGAGAGGGTTGTGGATATTGTGCCAATGCTTTAACTTTTTTTAATACATTGAGTGAAGATGAAGAGTATAAAAATTACTTTAATTTAGTAACCAAAGAAGTTTTAAATAATAAAACAAATAGTACTTTAATGGAAAAAACGGCGAAAAAATTAGGGGTTTCTTTAGAAGGTGTTCCTTTTATTGTTATTGGAAATACCCATTTTGAGGGATACTCTAATACTTTTGATGAGCAAATAAAAGAAGCCATTAAAAATGCTTATGAAAGTGATGCAGAAGATGTTGTAGCTACTTTATTAGAAGAAAAAGATACTTCTGCTGTTACGATTGTCATTATAATTGCTGTAGTTGCAGGAATTGCCTTTTTAATCTATATGGCAAAAGATAAAACAGAAGAACAAGAAGAAGTAGCAGAAGAAGTTGTGAAAGAAAAAGTGGTTCCTAAAAAGAAACCACAAGCAAAAAAGACTACAAAGAAAACAACAACTAGTAAGAAAACAACATCTAAAACAACGACAGCAAAAAAGAAAACCAATAAAAAATAAAGCCTTTATGACTTTATTTTTTTTGACTCTTTGTGCTTAATAATCCTATAAAATCAACAACACTAGAAATAATAAGCAAAACACCAATGATTTGGAAAATAATATTTTCTGCAAATATTGTATATAATCCCATACCAATTAAAACAATTCCAATAATCATTGTAAAATAGTTTTTAAAATTTAAAGAAACAATTGTATTTTTTAATCCATTGTAAATTAAGATTATTCCAACAATGAAACGTAAAAATGTTTCAATGGCCCCCGATAGTAATAAAACTAATATTCCAATAAAAATTGCTGTGGATCCTAAAACCAGTTTATTATTATCTTCAATATTTAAATCCTTTTTCATTTGATAATATTTAATCAAATTATAAACTCCTACTAAAATAAATACAGCTCCAATACAATAAAATACAACAATAACGGCTTGGCTGGAATTGGTTAAAAGAATAATTCCTAAAACAAGCATTAAAATGGGGCCTAAAATTTTTAATTTTTCTTCTTCTTTTTCTTTTTTCTTTTTTGGCTTAATTAAAGTGGTTTTTTCTTCTTTCATTGACTACATCCTTTCTTCTTAATGATACTTCTAATTTCTTTAATTATCAAGTAGCAAAAAAATGGGAGATATGTTATAATATTTTCTAGAATAAAGGGGAATCGTCAGTATGTTAGAAAAGTCACAAATTTTAAGTGTTTTAAAAAAATATGGATTCTATGCTATTAATCGCCCACCTTACTTGTACCAAAATGAGGAAAAGATTGGTATTTATTTTGTATGGCCTCATAAACATTATGGAAATTTAGAAAGAGTTCTTATTTTTAATACGATAGAAGAAGTAGAAGAAGCCGTTTACCAATATTGGTGGTTTATGAACAATAAAGATAAGTATCCAATTACTGTAGAATTTGATGATTATGAAATCGAAAATCCAAATGTAAGTTACGTATATAAAGGAACGATTCTAACAAGTGATGCGATGAAAAGTTTTACATTGGGAGATGCATCCCTTAAAGATCCTAAAGATACTTTAAAAAAACGTGAACTATTAAGAACTGCTACCATTTTAATTTTAGTATTAAAAGAAAAAATTCGAATGCAAAATGAGACTTATTCAAAAGTAGAAAAAATGGCAGAAACTTTAAAAAAATTAAAAAGTGAATATAAAAGTAAATTAAATTTATATAAAAAGGGAATAAAAGAAAATAGTGAATCTTTAGAA
The DNA here is from genome assembly GCA_964537805.1 of uncultured Muribaculaceae bacterium. GTDB lineage: Bacteria > Bacillota_I > Bacilli_A > RF39 > UBA660 > MGBC108787. Next base: position 3,370 of record CAZIDI010000054.1, read on the forward strand.
TTATTAAAAGATGGAGAAGATGAAAGCGAAGAATTGGTGGTTCAATTACATAATGAATTAAATTTTTTAGAAACAATAGAAGATATTAGAGGTTTTATTAATACTTTATTCCGTTACTTAACGAATATTGAATCTAGCATTTCTACTATTCAAAATGCATATTTATTAAATCGTTATCCTTTTGAAATTGAGGATATGAAAAAGAAAATTGCGATTGTGGAAGAAGCCATCAATGAAAAGAAAAAATTATTTCAAACTAAACAAAATCCTCTTGATTTACTTGCTTCTGTAGATAATTTAAGTGAATGTAAAAAAATGGTAGATTTAAAAACATATATAGAAAAAGAACAAAAAGAAGTAAAAGAAAAATACCAAAACCGTGAATCCATTGATGAAAATGTTTTAGGAGATTATATTGTTAGTTTTGAAAAATTAAATATTACACTTCCTCCAATGATTGAAAACAAATACTATGAAGAATTTGATAAGGAAGATTTGTATAATGCTTTGAAAGTCATTTTTGAAGACTTGAGTAAAAAAGAAAAATCGGCTTGTTTTGTTGCTTCTTCTTTCTTAAGAGAATGCTTAATTGTTTTGATGGAAAAAAATGCGGATACAGAATTAAATAGCAATGAAGTCATTAGCCGTCTTATTTTAGATAATCAAATTCATTTATTTAATGATGCTTATAATACGTTGGATTATTATGTGAATGCTAAAATTCGTGTAAAATATTTTAGTATTATTAAGATGAAGACTTTTGAAACCTTTATGTTTTCTTTAATTGAAGTCATTCAAATATTAAAAGGGTTAAAACAAACATTGAATAAAAGTTTTTATGGATATTATATAGATAAAGAAAAAGCAATTATTAATTTGTATTTAAAAAATATTGTTCATTTAAATAAAAAGACATCTTATATTGCAAGATTTATGCCAAATGTACCCATTTATTATTCTCCAGTCAGTGTTACAAGACAACTTGATATTGTAAACAATAATGAACTTGTTGAAAGAGAAACAGATACGATTTTCTTGCTTAAAGATATGGTTAATATTCGTTCTAATAACGAAAAAACAACTGTTGTACGTTATGAAAAAGATAAGATGAGTAAAGAAGATTATATAACGGTTCATTCTTTAAAAGAAAAAAGCAGATGTAGTTATTATGAAGATATGTTCTATAATAAAGAAGATGGAGGACTTTATGAATAGAAATGCATTCTTAAAAAGTTTACGAAAACACTTAAACTTTCTAGAAAAAGAAAAATTAGAACAAGAAGTGCTTTACTATATTAATAAAATTGATAGTTCAAAAGAATCAGATGAAGAAGTAATCAAAAGTTTTGGAAGTATGGAAAATATTGTAAAAGAAGTAGCAAAAAAATATGGCATCAATTATAAAAACGTTGCTAAAAAAGAAAAATGGTTTAAAAGATTTTATAATGCTCTTTTAGATTTAAGTACTATTTTAAAAAATAGCGATGGTAAAAAAAGAGTAAAAATTTTACTTGATTTATTATTGTTAGTAGTGATTACTTGTATTTTAAAAATCCCCTTTATTTTTGTAAGGGATTTAGGAGATCGTGTAGTAGAGGCAATTTTGGATAGTAATATTACCATTTTGGCTATATGGGGTCTTATTATAGAAATTATTTATGTAATAGTGGCATTGTCTTTTTTCATTAAAACATTTTTAAAGTGGTTTTCCAATATGGAATAGAAGGCGATCTGATAGTGATATGTTTTATTTTAAATATAAAGAAACTATGAAAAGAAAATTAAAGAATTAACAGCGAAAGTTTCAAAAGGTTTAGTATAAAATGATATATAATTTCAATATATTGTATATAAATTGAATATAAAAATGATAATTACTCTATTGAGGGTATGATTCTAAGGCATTTTCCTTGCAAAGTGCCTTTTTTTGGTGTATAATTTGACAGGTTGAAAGAAGTTGAGTTTACATGGATAAAATTATAAATATAGCAGTCGTTGCTCACGTAGATGCCGGAAAGAGTACACTAGTAGATGCTCTTTTGGAACAGAATGGTGTATTTTCTGAACACGATGAAATTGTAGATTGTGTGATGGATAGCAATGATATTGAAAGAGAAAGAGGTATTACTATCTACTCTAAAAATTGTGCCATTCGTTATAAAGATGTAAAGATTAACATTGTGGATACTCCAGGACACGCCGATTTTTCAAGCGAAGTAGAACGTGTTATTAAAACGGTTGACACTGTTGTACTTTTGGTTGACTCTGCTGAAGGACCAATGCCTCAAACAAGATTTGTTTTGAAAAAAGCGCTAGAACAAAATTTAAGACCTATTTTGTTTATTAATAAGATTGATAAAAAAGATGCAAGACCTTTAGAAGTTGTCGATATGACCTTTAATTTATTTATGGACTTAAATGCTACTGATGAGCAACTTGATTTCCCTATTATATATGGTGTAGCAAGAGAAGGAATTGCAAAAAAAACATTAGAGGAAGAATCTAATTCTATTGCCCCACTTTTGGATACAATTCTAGAGGTCGTAAAACCTTTTGAAGGAAATGCTAGCGATCCACTACAACTTCAAATTTCCAATTTAGGTTATGATGAATATATTGGTAGACTTGGAATTGGAAGAATTACAAAGGGTTCCATTAAAACAGGGCAAACGGTTGCTTTATCAAAAAATGATGGTAGCTTGGAATCTTTTAAAATTACTAAGTTATTTGTAAATGAAGGCTTGAAAAAGCAAGAAAAAGATATTGCTTATTTTGGAGATATTGTTACGATTGCAGGATGTAGTGATATTTCGATAGGAGATACGATTTGTGATAAAGACCATATAGAACCTCTTCCTCCAATTGAGATAGAAAAGCCAACTCTTTCTATGAACTTTCTAGTTAATAATTCTCCGTTTGTTGGACGTAGTGGTAAATTTTTAACAACTCGCCATATTAAAGAAAGACTAGAACGTGAATTACAAACCAACGTTGGTTTAGTAGTAGAGCCTTTAGAAAATGCAGATGGTTACAAAGTAAGTGGACGTGGAGAATTACATTTATCTATTTTACTTGAAAATATGCGTCGTGAAGGATACGAGTTATCTGTTTCAAAACCACAAGTTTTGATGGAAGAACGTGATGGCAAAAAATATGAACCATTTGAAAGAGTCATAATCAATTGCCCAGAAGAATACTCTGGAACTGTCATTAGTGATTTGCAAGAAAGAAAAGGACAATTACTTATTGTATCTAGTGAAAATAATCAAGCACATTTAGAATTTTCTGCTCCAACTCGTGGTTTAATTGGATACAGAAGTGCATTTATTACGAATACTCGTGGAGAAGGAATTATGGTGCGTAGTTTTGATGAATATAAGCCTTATGTTGGAGAAATTACGCGTCGTAAAAATGGAGTTTTGGTTTCTATGGAAAGTGGAAAGGCTTTGGGCTATTCTTTATGGAATTTACAAGAACGTGGGACTTTAATTATAGAGCCAGCAACTGAAGTATATGTTGGTATGATTGTAGGAATTCACAATCGTGATAATGATTTAGATGTTAATCCATGTAAGAATAAGAATTTAACTAATACACGTAGTAGTGGAGCAGATGAAGCTATTAACTTAACAACTCCTAAAAAGTTTACGTTAGAAGAAGCGCTAGAGTTTATAGAGGATGATGAATATGTGGAAGTAACACCTACTGATATTCGTCTACGTAAGCAATATTTAGATCCAAAAGATAGATATAGAAATAGAAAAGTGGCTTAAATAAATAAGTCATTTTTTTGGAAATTTGTTTTTTATTTAAAAAACGAGTTGTATTAAAACACAAAATTGTGTATGATATAAATGTAAGTGTTACCAATATTGATAACGCCTTACTGTTTTAAGTGAAAGACGCTATACCGAATATCAAGTAAAATCTAGGTGTTTGGTATGGCGTCTATTTTTTATGTTAAACGTAATATAATTACAAATAACATAAATATAATTACTAAAAGAATTAATACAAGCAAATGCAAAGATTCTTTGTTCATAACTACCGCCTTCTTTACTATGTACCCCCTGAATTTTAAAATCATGATGTATGCATATGCAAGAATAAGTAGTAAGGCGCCACGAATTGGTAACACGAGTTGTTATTATAAAGTAGAAAACAATAAATACAAGTAATTCGGCAAAACAAGACAAAAAATCTTGTATTTCCTATTTTATCTATGTAGAATAGAATTATAAAGTGGTGTTAGTCTGAAAATAAAAAATGAAATTAATTTTACAAAATAAGGTAAAAAAGGGCA
>CAZIDI010000055.1:0-7549 GCA_964537805.1 uncultured Muribaculaceae bacterium
ATAAAACTTTATATAGGTAATGAAGTTTTTATGGATGCTTTTATTCAGAAATTACTTAAAAAGGGCGAAATATCTTCTTTAAATGGGAGTCGTTATATTTTAATTGAACTGCCTGTTTCTAGACCAATGAAGGATATGATGGAGTTTTTATTTTATTTAAGAAATAAAGATTATGTTCCTATTATTGCTCATCCAGAACGTTATTTGTATTTACAAGAAAACAAGGAAATGATTTTGGATTTCTTAAAAATGGGATGTTTATTTCAAGGGAATTTTTCGAATATTACCGGAAAATATGGTACGCATGCAAAGAAGTTATTTTTGTATATGTTAAAAAACAATTATTATCAATTTTTAGCAACCGATGTCCATCGTGAAGATGATGTTTTGTTTAAAAATATGAAGAAAGTAAAAAAAGAAATTATAAAATTAACTTCTAAAGAAAAATGGAATGAATTAACATATGAAAATCCTAAGAAAGTTTTAGAAAATGATCATATTGAAGTTTATTTAGGGGAAGTCTAGAAGTAAATACGAAAAGGTGGTTTTTTATGAAATATTTTGTGTTGTTTTTATTTTTAGTTTTCTTTTTTATTGTTTATTCTTCTTGTGTTGCTGCTGGGAAAGCTTCTTTAATGGAAGAAAAGGAAAACAATTTTAAATTATGAGTACATAGTATGAAATAAAATTAATAATGAATTAGAAGTTATGTAGAGAATAAAACGTTCTCTTTTTTCATACATTTTTATAAAGGAGAACCATTATGTTTTTTAATCAAATTCATACTCGTATGCGAGTTGTTTTAGTAGTGGTATGTGTACTTTTATTTTTAGTGATATTTCGAGTATTTTATATTCAAGTGTTTAAATACAATCAATTATCCAATTTAGCAGAATCTTTATGGAGTAGAGAACTTCCTATAACAGCAGATAGAGGAGAAATTAGAGACCGTAATGGAAAAGTTCTTGCTACCAATATTACAACAACTTCCCTTGTGGTCATTCCAAATCAAATTGTGAATAAAGAAGAAGTGGCAACTAAGTTAGCAGAGATATTAAATGTTTCTTATGAAGAAATGTATCGTCATATTAGTAAAAAAACATCGATTGAAAGAGTACACCCTGAAGGAAGGCAACTTTCTTATGAAACGGCAGAACAGATTCATAATTTAGGGTATGATGGGGTATATTTAGTAAAGGAAAGTAAAAGGTATTACCCTTATGGAAATGTTTTATCCCATGTTTTAGGGTATGTAGGAATTGATAACCAAGGTTTATCGGGAATTGAACTTAATTACGATGAGTATTTAACGGGAGAAAATGGGGCGATAAAATATTTTTCGGATGGAAAAGGGAATCGTTTGGACCTTACTGAAATCTATGAAGAACCACAAAATGGAATTAATGTAAATTTAACGATTGATATTGATCTACAACTGGCGATTGAAAATGAACTTGATAATGTAGTATCAAAATACAACCCAGAACAAGCCCTTATTATGGCGATGAATCCAAAAACAGGTGAAATTCTTGCGATGGGAAGTCGACCTAATTTCAATCCCAATCAATACCAAACTTCCTCTGTTGAAGTTATAAATCGAAATTTACCTATTTGGATGACTTATGAACCCGGTTCTACCTTTAAAATCATTACATTATCCGCTTCTTTAGAAGAACAAACGATTAATTTATTTAATGATAATTATTATGATGGTGGTTCGATTACAGTTGAAGGAGCAAGAATTAAATGTTGGAAAGCCGGAGGACACGGTGCAGAAACGATGTTACAAGTTGTAGAAAATTCTTGTAACCCAGGATTTGTAGTGATGGGACAAAAATTGGGAGCAGAAAGATTACTAAATTATATCAAAAGTTTTGGCTTTGGAAAGAAAACGGGTATTGATTTAAATGGAGAAGCCAGTGGAATCTTATTCTCGTTAGAACAAATGGGACCTGTGGAACTTGCTACGACTAGTTTTGGGCAAGGAATTAGTGTAACTCCAATTCAACAAGTACGTGCTGTATCTGCTGCTGTGAATGGTGGTATTTTACATACACCTTATATTGTTTCTAAAATGACTGAACCTGAAACAGATAGTGTTATTAAACTTTTCACACCTGATGAGGGCGTACGTGTAATTAGTGAAGAAACCAGTAAAATGGTAAGATTTGCTTTAGAAAGTGTAGTGGCCAATGGTTCGGGGAAAAATGCTTATATTGAGAATTACCGCATTGGAGGAAAAACCGGAACAGCACAGAAAGTAAATAACGGTGCCTATATGGTCGGAAATTACATTGTCTCTTTTATGGGATTTATGCCAACAGATGATCCAGAAATTGTCGTATATGTTGCGATTGATAATCCAAAAGGAGTTACGCAATATGGAGGAGTGGTTTCGGCTCCAATTGCCAAAAATGTATTTAAAACAGCAATTGAACTTTATGGCTATGAAAAAACAAATGAAGGGATGCCTAGAGAATATACTTGGTTAGATAAAAAATACGTGATGCTTCCGGATGTTGTTGGAATGAGCCTTCTTGATGCTAAAAAAGCATTAAAAGGGTTTAACATTGTGACAAGTGGTGTGGGAGATAAAGTCATCTATCAAAGCCCAGAGGGAAATTATTATGCTGAAGAAGGAGGTACAATTTCCTTAATGTTGTCTAACTAGTGTCAATTTTTACTTCCATAAGCCTATGTTTTAAAAAAATATTGTATAATTTGATTACGGGGTGATGTATATGTTAATACTTGCCAAAGCAGCAATGTCTATTATGCTTGGATTTGTGATTTCAATGGTATTTGGTTTCTTTTTTGTACGCTTTGCTCGCAAGAAAAAATTAGGGCAAAACGTAAGCGAAACAATTGGGGAACGTCATATGAAGAAAAATGGAACCCCTACAATGGGAGGTATTATCTTTATTGTTCCAGTATTACTTTCTTTGTTTTTACTCTATATCCGTGGAAGTATTACATTAAGTCACAATTTATTAATTCTAGTTTTTGTTTTTGTTGCTTATGCTTTGTTAGGATTTATTGATGATTATTTAAAAATAAAATATAAAAATAATAAAGGTATTAGTATCACTACTAAGTTTTTAATTCAAATGTTTATTGCTCTTGTCTTTTTCTATATTTTTATGAAAAATGGTGGAGAACCCGTTTTATGGATTACTTCTATTGGTATTAGTATTGATATGGGGTGGTTATTTGGTATTTTTATTCTTTTTGTTTTAGTAGGAACAAGTAATGCTGTTAATATTACCGATGGACTAGATGGATTGGCTGGAGGATTATCTGCCATCGCTTTTTTAGCATTTGGAATCATTTCTTGGAATACGGGTTGGATGCAAGGATATGAAGAGGTGGCTATTTTCTGCTTTTTATTAGTAGGAAGTTTATTAGGATTTTTACTATACAATACCCATCCTGCAAAAATTTTTATGGGAGACTTAGGAAGTTTAGCCTTAGGCGGAGCCCTTGCTACCGTTGCTATTGTTACGCGCCACGAACTATCTTTAGTACTTGTTGGGGGAGTATTTGTTGTTGAAACCATTTCAAGTTTTGTTCAAATTATTGCGATTACAAAATTTCATAAGAAAATATTTAAAATGGCTCCTTTACATCATCACTTTGAACAACTTGGTTGGACTGAAACGGATATTGTAAAATTATTTTGGGTAGTGGGATTTTTACTTGCAATGGCTGCGATTACCTATGGTGTATGGATTTAAAAGTAATTCATTAAAAAAACGAATCGAAAGTAAGATTTTTCGCTTCGTTTTTTATTGGATTTGAACTGCATCTATTTCTTTTCCATAAATCCCCGCATATCCTAAAGAAGTTTCTTCTACTTTTGCTATCCAATTGAGCCAATGGCCTCCTTTAATATGAACTCTATAAACAGCGTTATAGATTTGAATGCCATCAATTGAATTTCCTAAATTTCCTGCATACCCTAAAATACCATCATGATTTCTTCCCTCAATCCAATTTAACCATTTGTTTTTCTTTTTATCATGCACTCGGTATTTTAAATGATCTATTTTTAAACCACCAATTGGGTTCCCAAAATTACCAGCATAAGATAGGATACCTTCTTTTTCTCCAGCGTTATATTATGTAACCATTTCTTTTTCACATTATCATAAACCTGATACTTGATACTATTGGGAGAAGTTATATTAAAATATTCATAAAACGAGTTACAACAGGATTTAGACATAGACTTTGATTCATCTCCATACCACTTTCTCGGTTTTGTATCAATGTGCGTATTTCCAGATTCGTTAGAACTTCCTCCACATCTATACCCAATACCAAAATTGTGACCTAAATCTTCAAGTGTTAAGCATACTTCTTGTGATGTTATTCTATTTCCCAATTGATTGATAAAATAACAATCTACTGCATAACCCTCTGTGTGTGGTCCTAATCCACTTTCTCCCACATTTTTATCATGAGAAGCACATCTAAAACCACTATAGATATTACAAAATTTTGCATTCAATTTATCTCTAACTTTTTCTAAAATAGTAATTAATTGTTCATCGATATAGATATCATGAGGATTTTTGCATTTGCATTTAAATTCACTTACTTTAAAATGGTCAGATAGTTTTGTTGTACTATTATAATTATAGATTTTAATTGCCATATTCTTTTTTCCTTTCTATTTTTTATACATTACTTTCATTTGTTTCTCTCTTCAGTACTTTTTTTAAAATAATATTGATATTATGCAGTACATCGTAAATTCCACCTGCGGCAATGCCCGAAACCGCAATTGCTGTTTGAAAATTTCCGGTAAAACACCATTCAGTTAGGGAAATACATAGACCAATTAGCATATTTTGAACGGGTATTAAATAATTATCAAACCATGGTAATTTTTTAGCTATTTTTCCTGTAATCCAAGAAATAAGTAAAGTAATTGTACAAAAAAGTTCCGTTGTATTTTCCATTTCATTTTCGTGCCTCCTTTCTATTATTCATCATAAAATGACAAGATTTTCATGAAAAGAAACCAAAAGTTTCTTTTTTCTGTTTTTAATGGAAACCTTCGGTTGCTTGAGAGTAGGGTATCTATGTCTTATTCTAGAAGCATAGAAGAGGAGGTACATTATGTAATATGAAAAATTATGGGGTTTTAAGGAAAGGAAAAAAATAGAAAGAAAAGAGAGGAAAATAAAAATGAATTTAAATGAAATCTATTTTAAAGATAATTTTACAAAAGAGGGAGATAAAGTAAATTTAGAGGTTAATAAATTGACAGCAGAATGTATTACAAGTAAAAACAACAAATTTGGTTTGGATAGTGAGGGAAATTTAACAGTTCAATCCATTACAACTATTGATCCTATAAGTCAAACAGATATAAATAGTTTATATCCAGTCGGCTCCATATATATGAATGTTAACTTAGTAAATCCAAGTGAAATCTTTGGTGGAACTTGGGAACAAATTCAAGATAGATTCTTACTTGCTTGTGGAAATACATATGCAAATGGAACCTTCGGTGGAGAAGCTACACATACATTAACGATTAATGAAATGCCTAGTCATAATCATATCCAATCTGAGGAATTAAAATATAGTAATACATCTGGTTGGTGGATAGGAGGAACTGGGGGTACTACTGTAGAAGTTGGAAATTACGTAACAACAAACACAGGCGGTTCCAAGGCTCACAATAATATGCCACCATATTTAGCAGTATATATTTGGAAAAGAGTAGCATAATTATGAAAGAAATTATAGATTTAAGAAAACCACGAGAAAAACATTTTTTAAACGGAGATGGAACCTTTACTTTGTATGCCTATGACCATGATGTACATTATTTAAAAAATGGAAAATATGTAGAAATTGATAATACGATTATAGAACAAGAGGATTGCTATAAAAATAAAGAAAATATTTTTTCTGTTTCTTTTGCTAAGAAAAAAGAAAATCCTTTTTTGTTAAAAATTGAAAAGGATGAAAATTTTTTAAATTTAGATTTAATTGAAAAAAATGTTGATATTCAAGTTTTAGAGAATTCTATTACTTACAAAGAAATCATAAAAAATATCGATATAAGATATGATTTAATTGCTAATAAAATAAAAGATACAATTATTCTAAAAAATATCGAAAATGATTTAGTCAATTTAATCTATAGAATAAATACAAATTTTGTTTTAAAGTTAAATGAAAATGGAATGATTGATTTTTTAAAAGATAATACTTGCTTGTTTAGTATTGATAAACCTACTTTAGTAGATAAAGATAATAAAAGTCATTCTATAAAATATATTTTAGAACAAAGCAATGGTGCTTATTTATTGAGTTTTTCTATTGAGGATTCTATACTTGCTAATGGTGAATTATATCCATTAACAATAGATCCAACTATTGAAATAAAAGAAGATACTAGCGTATTTGATACCTATATTTATCCCGGTGATACTAACGTAGACAGAAATAATCAAGATATGTTAAAAGTCGGTGTTGATAATAATAATGTTACATATCGAACTTTAATGAAATTTAACTTGCCTACTATTGGTACCGGTTATGATATTGTGGATGCAAGAGTTTGCTTAACTTCATATAATGATGACATTAGAGGATACGAAAATTATATGTCTTCTAAAAATATTAGTGTACACGCTATAAATACATCTTGGAATGAATCAAGTGCAAATTGGAATGAATTGCAAGACAAATATGAAAATAAAATAGAAGATTATTTTCAAGGGTTAAGAACACAATATGGGGAAAATAATCAAGTATACTTACATCCTAGTTATTTTAATATAACAAATTTAGTAAAGCGTTGGTATGCGGGATTAGAAAATAATGGAGTTCTATTAAAATTTGTTAAAGAAGTTTTTGATGATCCGGATGATGCTGAATTACATTTTTACTCTAAAAATAATAATGCAACTTCTGAACATAATATTGAAAATCCAAAACCATTTTTGATGATTACCTATCAAAACCATAATGGATTGGAAGAGTTTATGACTTATCAAAATGTTAGTTTTGGTGGAGGGATATCCTATATTAATAATTTAACAGGTAATGTAACTAATGTATTCGAATTAAATAAAACATTAGGGACAAAATTCCCAATCAATTTAAGTCTTATTTATAATACAAATGATGTTATTTTAGATAAAAGATATGGTATGCCGAAAGGATTTAAATTTAATTATAATGAAAGTTTAAAACAAGTAAATTATGATAATGTTTGTTTAGAATATACTGATGGAGATGGAACGATTCATTATTTTCGTGAATATAAAGAATTTGATGATAAAGGAAATCAAATTGGAGAAACGAAAGTACTAGACGAGGATGGTTTAGGTCTGACAGCAGTAAAACAAAATAATAATTATATTATAAAAGATAAAGAAGGAAATGAAAAAGAATTTCTTGCAATTGAAAATAAGGAATTCCTTTTAGGGAAAATCACAAATACGAATAAAGATTATATAGAAATCCATTATATTGATACTAGCTTTAGTGAAGATGACACGATTAAAAACGACTATAATTTTGG
>CAZIDI010000056.1:0-7506 GCA_964537805.1 uncultured Muribaculaceae bacterium
ATATTCCATTTTAGATACAATGAAAGATCCTATTATTATTGAATTAGAAAAAGGCAGAGAAATAAATAATGAACAAGATTTAGAAACTGCAATACTAGCAAAACTTCAAATATTTTTTCGCCAATTAGGAGAAGGATTTGCTTTAATAGATCATCATATAAACTGCATTATAACAATAAAAATTATTATATAGATATACTTTTATTTAACGTAAAACTAAATTGTTACGTGGTAGTAGAATTAAAACTAAGAGAACTTAAAAAAGAAGGCAAAGCCCAAATTGAATTTTATATGCAAGTAGTAAACGAACAAATAAAAGAACCTTTTCATAATAAAACTATTGGAATTATCATTTCAAAACAACAAGAGAAATTAATAGCAAATTTTGTAAGAAGTGAAGCTATTATTCCTTTAACTTATCAAACAAAATAAAAGAGATTCGTTTTCACTAATCTCCTAAGGTTGCGTTTTTAATATTTTCTATATATTCATTCATAATTGTAAAATAAGTTTCATTGTTTCCTTTTTCTTCTGTTTTTAAAGTATGCATTGTTTTTACGGAAATTATTTTTGCACCGCTTTCTTCTAAAACCTTAATATCTTCTGTTTTTTCTTCCGTATCTTTCATAAATAAAGTTGTATAAGTTTTACTTTGAAAATTATTTTTTAGGGTATTGCTATTTGTTTCCTCTAAAGTTATTACATTAAAACCATAACTATTTAAATACTTAAACATATTAGAGGAAGCCACAATTGTATTTTTATTTAAGTCTTTGGCACTTTTCGCAATCGTTCTTAATTCTGCATCCATAATGGATAATTTTTCAGAAAGTTCATCGTATTTTTTTTCAAGTTCATCTTTAGCATATTTACTGCTTACAAAATTTTGTAAATTATCTTTAATGGTTTTGGCTAACATTAAATAATAATTTGGTGATAGCCATAATTCTTCTACACCATTTTCATATTTTAAACCATAGGTAACATCAATAATATATAATTTGTGATTGTTGTTAATTAAATTTTTGGCAATTTCTTGTTCTTTTGATAATCCATTATAAATAAAAATATCATTTTTGCTATATTGTTTTTCTTGCTTTGCAGTTAAAGTATAATTTTCAACATCTGCACCATCTGGGTATACATTTAAAATCACTCCATCTTCGTAAATTTGTTCTGCTAAAAAACTAATCGGGTAGGAAGTGGTTACTACTTTTAAACCATCACTTTTTTTATTGTTGCAAGCCGTTGTTCCTAATAAAATGCACAGGAGCATTATTAGGATTTTTATTTTTTTCATAATTCCTCCTTATCTGGGACTGGATCGTAGCCGAATGTTCCTTTAGGATGACATCTTTTTAATCTTTTTAGCCCCATTTTTATTCCTTTTTTTACTCCAAATCTATCAATAGCAATTGCCATATATTCACTACAAGTAGGGGTAAATCTACATAAATTATGACTAGCAAAAGGAATGATTTGATAGCAACGTATTAGGAATATACATATTTTTTTCATATCACTTATTTTACTACATATTTTTGTTAAAGTAAATTTGTAAATGAAAATTAACGGTGCTTTTTTATTTTAAATTCATGAATTTACACCTAAAATTATCCGTGATATAATGAATAAGTAGACTTGGAAGGTGAACTAAATGATAGAAAAACTACAAAGTTATGGAATCTATATAAAAAATGAAAATTTACTTCGTACAGCCTTAACGCATAGTTCTTATTCAAATGAACATAATACTGAAAATTATGAACGTTTGGAATTTTTAGGAGATGCTGTATTAGAACTAGTTACAAGCGAATATTTGTTTTTAAATACCTCTTATAAAGAAGGCGATATGAGTAAAATACGTGCAAGTTATGTTTGTGAAGAAGCACTAGATGCTTATGCCAAAGATATAGAGTTAGAAAAGTATATTTTAGTTGGACACGGGCAAGAAAAAGATGTCAATGGTACCATAGTTGCCGATGTTTATGAAAGTGTTTTGGCCGTTATTTATTTGGAATGTGGTCTTGAAGTTGTCAAAAAGTTTATTTTAGATGCCATTGTGCCTTATATTGAAAAAAAGATACAATTTAAGTATGACTACAAATCTTTACTTCAAGAAATGGTACAGACAGATAAGAAAAGTTTAGAGTATGTTTTAATAAAAGAAACGGGTCCTGCTCATAAAAGAAATTTTACAGTAGAAGTTCAAATTGATGGGATGGTTTATGGAAGAGGAAGTGCTGGTAGTAAAAAAGAGGCCGAACAAAGAGCGGCTAAGGATGCATACCAAAAATCTTGCAATTAGGAGGGCAGTTTATGTATTTAAAAAGTATAAAAGCAAATGGTTTCAAATCTTTTGCAGATAAAACCAATATTGTACTGGATAATAACATTACTTGTGTTGTTGGTCCCAATGGAAGTGGAAAATCCAATATTGTCGATGCCATCCGTTGGGTTTTAGGGGAACAATCTGTAAAAAGTCTTCGTGGAGCATCTGCAATGAGCGATATTATCTTTGCAGGTTCTAAATCTAGGTCTGGTGCTAATCGGGCTGAAGTTTCTCTTACCTTTGATAATAGTGATAAATATTTAAAAAGTGATATGGCAGAAGTAGAAGTAAAAAGAGTTCTTTATCGTAGTGGAGAAAGCGAATATTTTATTAATGGCGCAAAAGTTCGCTTAAAAGATATTACAGATTTATTTATTGATACGGGAGCGGGGAATGATTCTTTTAATATTATTAGCCAAGGAAGTATTGAATCTGTTGTCAATAGTAAGCCCCTAGAACGTAGGGTGATTTTTGAAGAAGCAGCTGGCGTTTTAAAATATAAAAAAAGAAAAGAAGAAAGTTTACGAAAACTTGATAAAACAAAAGAAAATATTGAAAAAGTTAATTTAATTATTGAAGAATTAAAAGTCAACTTAGAACCATTAAAAGAGCAAAGTACCAATGCAAAAAAATATTTAGATTTAAAGGATGAACTTAAAAATATTGAAATTGCTACGATTACAGAAGAAATCACAGAAATGAATGAAGCTTATACAAAGTTAAAGAATGAAATAGAAGAATTAAATAATCAAATTTTAGATAGTGATTCTGCAAGTAGTGATGATGCTTCTTCTTTAGAAATGTTAAAACTAAAAAGTATTCGTTTAGAGGAAACCATTAGTGAAACCAATCAAAAATTATTAGAAGCCACTAGTCGTTTTGTGAATTTACAAAATGAAAAGATTATGTATACAGAAAGGCAAAAATTTGCTGGTAATACGAAAGATGTGGAAAATAATATTATTCGATTAAAAGAAGAGATATTAGAATTAGATAAAGCCGTGAATTTATTAGAAAATGAAAGTAGAAATTTAACGGAAAGTTTGAAAAAAGAAGAGGACGTTTTACGAAACATAAATGAAACCGTAAGTTTTACTAAAATTAAAAGAAATTCTGTACAAAATAAATACCAAACAACTATTCAAGAGTTATTTTCATTAAATAGCAAAAAAGAAGTTTTAGAAGCCTCTATTTTAAATGATGCTAAAATGCCAATAGCGGTTAAAAATGTTTTAAATAATGTTCGCTTAAAAGGGGTATATAACACGATTGGTAAATTAATAGATATTCCAGATACTTATGTAAATGCTATTGATGTAGCAATGGGGGCTAGTACCAATTTTATTGTAGTAGAAAATGAAAAAATAGCGAAAGAATGCATTGCTTTTTTAAAAGAAAATAAATTAGGTAGAGCCACCTTTTTCCCTTTAAATATTATTAAAGAAAAAACTCTTCCTATAAATGTTTTAGAAAGTGCCAAAAAAGTAAAAGGCTTTGTAGGAATTGCATCAGACTTAGTAGAGTATGAAGAAAAATTTGAAGGTATTATTAAGAATCAACTTGGAAATGTTTTAGTGGTTGAAAATATTGATGTTTTAAATGAACTAGGAAAAATTTTAGAATATAAATATCGAATTGTGAGTTTAGATGGTGAGATTATGCACGCAGGAGGTTCTCTAACTGGTGGAACTTATAAAAACGATAATAGTGTTTTAAAAGATAAAATGAATTTAGAATCTACTAAAAAGGAAATAGAAAGAAAAAATGCCGAAACAGAAAAAATGAAAAGCGAACTTGCTAATTTTGATGAACAGTTAAAGAATTTAAGTGAACAAGAGGAGACATTAAATCGTAGTATCATTAATGAAAAAGAAAGCATTCACGAAAAAACAAATTTATTAGAAGTCAAAAAGCAAAAGCAATTGGAATTAAATAAAGAATTGGAAGGTTCAAATGCTTTAAAAGAGGGACACGTAGATCAAAAACTTCTTGCTTTGTTAGAAGAACTTAGCAAAGCCGAAAATACGAAAAACATAACGGAAAATAATTTAGAGAAGTTAAAAGAAGAAAAAAATAGTTTAGCAAGTGAAATTGATGAATTAGAGAAAAAATATCGTGAAAAAAATACCATTTATAATAAATTACAAAATGATTTGAAAACAAAAGAAATTGCCTTAGGAAAAATGGATATGAAGTTAGATAATCTTCTTTTAACTCTAAATGAAAATTATAACTTAACCTATGAAAATGCAAAATTATCTTATGTTTTAGAAATGGATAGGGAAGTTGCCAAAGCAAAAGTTGCCAGTTTAAAATCAGAGGTTGCTCGTCTTGGAGAAGTAAATGTTTTTGCTATTGAGGAATATGAACGTGTGAGTACAAGATATGATTTTTTAAATCATCAAAAAGAAGATTTAGAACAAGCAAGTACCAATTTAGTTAGCATTATTGAAGAAATGGATGCCATTATGGTAGAAAGATTTAGTAAAACCTTTGCATTAATTAGCAAAGAGTTTAAAAATGTATTTAAAAAATTGTTTAAGGGTGGAAATGGTATGCTTTCTCTTACTGATCCAGATAATATACTAGAAACTGGAATTGAGATTGTAGCAGAACCTCCAGGAAAGAAATTAAACTCTATTGGACTTTTAAGTGGAGGAGAAAAAACGTTAACGGCCATATCCCTTCTTTTTGCAGTTTTAAATGTTAAAACAGTACCATTTTGTATACTAGATGAAGTAGAAGCGGCACTTGATGAAGCAAACGTTGATGCTTTTGGTAAGTATTTACAAGAGTATAAGAAAAATAGTCAATTTATTTTAATTACCCATAAAAAAAGAACAATGGAATATGCAGATACCTTGTATGGAATTACAATGCAAGAGTCTGGGGTTAGTAAGATAGTTAGTGTTAAACTTGAAAATGTGTAAGAAAAAATTAAAAATAGATAAAAATAAGTTGCCAACCTTCGCAACTTATTTTAAATTTCTCTCATATTATTTGCGTTTTTATATGGATTTTTAGGGTCAATTTTGTCTACAAATAAAATTCCGTTTAAATGGTCTATTTCATGTTGAAAAGCAATAGATAAATCTTCACGTACTCGAATTGTAAAAGGTTTTCCTTCTATATCTTGTGCTTCTACTGTAATTCTAGCATATCTTGGTACAATTCCTTCAACTTCACGATTCACACTTAGACAGCCTTCTCCCTCTCCAACATAAATTAATTCTTCACTATTGGAAACGATTTTAGGGTTAATTAAGATATAGTTTTCAAACTCGTTTTCTTCTACTTCATCTACTACAACAAAAATTCTTTTTGGAATACCAATTTGTACATAAGAAAGTCCCATACCAGCACGTAAATTGTATTTTTCACGCCATTCTTCGATTTGACTAATTTTTAAATAATCTAACATTTTTTGAATATTTTTTTTGTCTTCATTAGATAGTGGGAATTTAACTTCTTCACTTACCAAACGTAATCGTTTATCATATTCATCTAAAATCTTAATATCTGGTAATTTCATAAAAATCCCTTTCTTTCGTCATTTATTGTACCAAGAAAACACAAAAAAAGGAAGATGAAACTTCCTAGTTATTGTTGTTCCAATTCCATCCAGCACCAATAATGATGATAAGAAGAATAAATAGAACAATCCATATAGCGCCACCGATACCGTAACCAGAAGTATATCCAGCGTATCCAGTATTAGCACAACAAGGAGCACCATATCCGCCACCAAAACCAGCGTTGTAGTAACCGTTATTTCCGTAATAATACATATATTATACCTCCTTTATGTATCTACTATAGTTTATTTGAATTCATAAAAATTGCTACTTAAAATACCCAAGATGTGTCTAGTTTTCTAACTTTTTTAAAAATTATTTTTATTTTATGGTATGATTAGAATAGGTGAAGCATATGAAGAAACTTCTTTCTAAAATTGATATTCCTTTGTTTCTTATGATGATTTTGTATTCTATTTTAGGACTTGTGATGATTTTAAGTGCTTCTAGTGTTTCCGCAGTTTTAAGGTATAATGTTTCTTCCTATCATTTTTTTATTCGACAACTTATTTTTGTTGTATTTTCTTTTTTGGTAGGAATTTATATTGTATTAAATATAAAAACTTCTAGGTATAAATTATTTGTTCCTTTACTTGTAGTTGGTATACTTGCGGCACTTGTGGGTCTATTCTTTTACGGAATGATTACCAATCACGCTCAGAGTTGGTATGATTTAGGTTTCTTTAATTTACAACCGGCAGAGTTTGCTAAATCAGTTCTTATTTTATATATGGCAGTATTTTATGGAAAAAGTGCAAAAAAGAAAAATAATAATTTATATTACAATTTAATTCCTCTTGCTGTTGCTGGAATTATCTTTGTACTCGTTGCTATGCAACCTGATTTAGGTGGGGCATTAATAATCGGGGGGATTGCCTTTTTAACATTCTTAACTGTGCCTTTTGATAAAAAAAATCAATTAAAGTTATTTAAAGTACTTTGTATTGGAATCGTTCTTTTAGGTATAGGTTTAGTGTATAGTGGAGCCAGTATTTTAAATTCTAGGCAACTTAGCCGTTTACAATTTAAAAATCCTTGTTCTAGGTATGCAGAAGATACGGGGTATCAAGTCTGTAATGGTTTTATTGCCATTCATAATGGAGGACTATTTGGGGTAGGGCTTGGAAATTCTACGCAAAAATATTTGTATTTGCCAGAAGCCCATACTGATTTTATTTTTCCAATTTTAGTAGAAGAATTGGGTGCTATAGTGGGAATTTTTGTTTTACTTGGTTACCTTTATATCTTATATCGTATTTTAAAGATTGCTAAAGGAGCTAAAGGAAATGTTCGAAATATGATTTTGTGTTATGGAACTTTTTCTTTTATTCTTTTACATTTACTTGTTAATTTAATGGGGGTACTTGCTTTAATTCCCTTAACAGGAGTTCCGATTCCATTTTTAACTTATGGAGGAAGTTTTACCATTAATTTAATTTTAATGCTTTTTGTAGTTCAAAGGGTTGCGTATGAAAATAAATTAACAAAATTGCAAAGAGAAATGGCAAGTTTGTAAGAATTTGTCTTTTTTAAACTTTTTCATTTCTAAAAAAAGGAAATCGCCAATTTACGGTGTATATATAAGAGTAGGAGGTGTTA